>CAKPAV010000047.1 GCA_934133115.1 uncultured Bacilli bacterium | reverse complement strand
ACTAGAAATTTTTAAAACTGCATTATACAATGTAGTACTTACCTGACAATTACCACCACCAAGACCTTTTTTCTTGTTACCGTTATTGTCATATATGTCAGCTTTTTGGTAGCCTTTAGAAGTTGTAGCCATACCTACAGTAGAACAAAATGAGAATGTTTCACCATTTTTAACAGTTGTATTATTTAAAGTATTACAAGGTATCATTATGATGATTTATCCTTATACTCCATTTGTAGCGGAAGAACTTTACTTAAACTTACCAGAACATTTAGATTCAATTATGTTAGCAAGTTATCCAGAAGTTGATAATTCATTTATTGATAAATCCGCAATTGAAGAGGTAACAACTTTATTTAATCTTATTAAAGATATTCGAAATTATAAAGTTGAAAACGATTTAGCTCCAAATGCTTCCATAACTTTACATATTTATGATCCAAAAGCACTTTATAAAAAATATATTCCGTACTTAACAAGATTTACTTTTGCTAGTAACATTATTTTTGAAGAAAAAGAAGAAGCATTACAAAACTACAATTTATTCATTTATCCATTAGTGCAATTTGGTGTTGAAGATAATATTGATAAAGTAGCATTACTTAATAAACTTAATGCTGAACTTGAGAAAGTGAAGGCTGAGATTAGTCGCTGCGAGAAAATGCTTAATAATCCTAACTTCGTTAATAAAGCACCAGAAAAGAAAGTAAATGAAGAAAAAGAAAAGCTTGCTAATTATCAAGATAAATTAGAAGCAATTCAAAAAAAGATTGAAAAAATATAATATTTAATTCGAAAATTACGTTTCGACCTCCTATAAGATAATAGGAGGTTTTTTTATGAAACGATTAAATGATGAAGAATTATCTATTATCACTGGTGGCGAAGCCATAACTATTGCTACAGTTATGGCCATATTAGCTATCGCTTTGGCAACAGTTGTTGTTTATCGTATCTTTGTTTCTAAAGGTGGTAATGCTACTTTCCCTGGTGGCTTTAAATTCACTTGGGAATAATGGGAAAAATTAAAAATATTCCTATTAATGAAAGACCGCGCGAAAAAGCAAAAAAGTATGGCATTGCAACATTATCTAATGCAGAGTTACTTGCCATACTTATTTTGTGCGGTACAGTCGGTAGTAGCGCATTAGAAATAGCCAATAACTTATTAGATAAGGGAGGACTAATTAATTTATCATCATTAAGTTATGAAGAGTTAATTGATATTAAAGGGATAAGTAGTGCAAAAGCTATTACTTTATTAGCGGTTTTTGAATTAAATAAAAGAATTGAGCATTTAAAAATTGAGAAAAAAAGAAGAATTTCTTCAAGTGAAGATGTTTATTTGATGCTAAAGTCTAAATTTAATAACTTAGAACAAGAAGAAGTAATAATACTTATACTTTCAACTTCCAATATTATTATTAAAGAAGTTGTAGTAGCAAAGGGAAGCTTTGATTCCGTTAATTTGGATTTACGCGTTTTAATATCGATACTTTTAAAAGCAAATGCTACTAAATTTATTTTGATACATAATCATCCCTTTGGTAATGCTAAACCAAGTAAAGAAGATATTGCAATGACTAACATGATTAAAAAGAAAACTAAAGAATTTTCTATTTGCCTATTAGATCATATTATCTTTGCAAAACAAGAATATTTTTCTTTTAAAGATCAAACTCTTATATGACACTTTTCGACACTAGATTATGATTTAATCTAGTAAGTGAGGTGCATTATTATGGAGACACTTGTTATTAATAACAATGATGAAGAATTAGCTTTAGCGTCAATTAACAAATATTTAGAAGAAAGGATATTTGACAAAAAGAAAAAAGAAATATGTTTGGTGTTTTCTAAAAAACCAACTAAATCTTTTTTTAAACTAGTATTATTATCTTTTTATGATTATAAGAGTGCATATTTAAAAATGATTAAATATGAAAAAGAAAAAAAGACTAATACTCATAAAACCATTATCCATGCTGGAGAAGAAGTATATTTTAATGAACCATTAATAGTGATAGGTAATGTTAATAAAGATGCCAATTTATATATTAAAAGTAACATCGTTTTTATTGGTGATGTTAAAGGAAATATATATTTATTAGATGATAATTCATCAATTTATGCCGATAAGTTTACTAATGCAATTTTTATTGATAGTTATGGAAGAAAAAAGGTATTCACGGCTAGTAAAAGAATTATAAATCACGATGAAATGGAGGCGTTATAATGGCAAGAGTTATTGTAGTTACTAGTGGTAAAGGCGGAGTAGGAAAAACAACTATTTCTAGTTTATTAGGGAGATACTTAGCAAAAAGCGGAGAAAAAGTTGTGCTTATTGATGCAGATTTAGGATTAAAAAATTTAGATGTGGTTTTAGGACTTGAATCACGTGTAATTTATGACTTAGAAGATATTGTAAAAGGGCGAGCAACGATTAAACAAGCATTAGTGCAAGATAAAGTTTCACCGCTTTTATATTTATTACCAGCATCATTACGCATTGAAGTTACTGATATTAATGAAAATTATATGACATCAATTGTTAATCAATTAAATGCTGATTTTGATTATATTATTATTGATTCACCTGCAGGCATTGAAAAAGGCTTTTTTAACGCTATTAAAAATGCCAAAGAAGCAATAGTGGTATTAACATTAGATAAGACGTCTTTGCGTGATGGAGATAAAGTAATTGGCTTATTAAAAAATAATCAAATTAATGATATAAAATTAGTTATAAACCGCTACAACAAACGCGATGAAAGCCAACTTTCTTTAGCGGAAGTTGAACGAATAATGGATGTTGAAATTATTGCTAAAATTCCAGAAAGTAAAGACATCAAGTCAGAGCAAAACTATGGATTATTAATTACTAAAAATTCTGATGCTGATATAGCGTTTAAAAACTTATCAAATAAGATTCTAGGTAAGGAAGAAGTAATTTCTAAGCCGAATTTTATGTCTAGATTCATTAAAACGCTATCTAAATCATAATATTTAATGGTGATAATATGGAAAATCAAGTTAGAGAAGTCAAAGAAAGAAAAGTACATCGCTTTAATGGTTTATATGTATTTGTCATTTCATTCTTATTATTAGTATCAATTTGCATGGGTGGATTAATATACGCAAAATATAATCCAGAAGGCGAGATATTTGGAATATCATTTACAACAATCAATGAAAAATTCGAAGATTTTTTAGCCGTTTTTAAAAATGAAGAATCCGCAAGTAAAGTTGATGCAAATGTAAAGTATATTCAGATTTCTAACAATTACTATAAATGTGAAGGTAATAGCGTACTTGCTTTAAGAAGTGGAAGTGTTAGCAAAGTATCCAATGATAATGATAACTATTTTGTTCTCATTCACTATGATAATGATGTTGATGCCTATTATTATGATTTACTTGATTTAAATGTAAAAGAAAATGAAACTTTAAATTCAGGAGATAATATTGCTAGTTATAAAAAACAATTCAAAGTAATTTTTAAAAAGAATAATACTTTAATTAATTATGAAGAAGCAATTAGTTAGTTTTAGTGTTCATCCATTAACAATCGCATATATCGCTTTTAGTATTATTGAAAAGCGATTTTCTTTTGTTATTATCTTATTTTTAATTGGGTTATTCCATGAATTATTTCATGTCTTTGCTGCGCGAATTTTTAATTTAAAAATCAAAAATATTAGTGTTTTACCCATTGGGTGTTTTGCAGGTATAAGCGATCTAGAATATGCGCCAAGAATTGAACAATTAATTATTTTATTACTTGGTCCTTTATCATTCTTTTTTACTAGTGCCATAATAAAATTTGTTACAATCAATAGTTTTATTACTAAAGACTTATATTTAGAATTAATGCAAGCTAATTTATTTATTATGCTATTTAATTTATTACCAATTGAACCACTTGATGGAGGTAAAATTTTAAAGATATTTTTAAGTAGTATATTTGATGAATATAAAGCTATTAAAATTAACGCTTTATTTGGATTAATTATTGCTATCATACTATCAGGTGTTTTAATAAAAATACATCAAATAACTTTTGCCTTAATGCTTATATTCTTTGGAATTAAAAATGTTATTAACATTAAAAAAGATTACAAAAAGTTTTTATATGAACGACTTATTCATAAACCATATCATCAACTTAAAGATAAAATTAATGATAAATTAGTACTTTATCGCTACAATAATAATTACTATGTTAATCATTTAAAAATACAAAACGAAGAAAACATTATCACTAATTTAGCAAAATAGAATTGATAATTTATTTTTTGTTTAATATGTGCTATATTTATTACGTTGCTAGGATAATTAAGCAAATTTTTGAAAAACATTTGACATATATAATATATATGTGCTAAATTATCTTCGTTGCGGCCTCACTAGCTACAACCGCATAGAAAAGGTGACTAACTTTTATGACCTTAATAGCGAGTCATTAGTGAAATATTATTTTCAGGAGGTGTGTTTATGTACGCAATTATTGAAACAGGCGGAAAACAAGTCAGAGTTGAAGTTGGACAAAAAATCTTCGTTGAAAAATTAGAAGCAGAAGTTGGATCAACATTTACATTTGATAAAGTTTTACTTGTTGCTGATGCTAAAGTATCTATCGGTACTCCTTATGTTAAAGGTGCTACAGTTACTGCTAAAGTTGAAAAACAAGGTAAGAGCAAAAAAATCCGCGTCTTCAAGTACAAGAACAAGGCAAATGAACGTAAGACCATTGGTCATCGTCAACCATATACTTGCTTAGTAATTGAAGCAATTAATGCATAATTATGATTAAAGTTAATATCAAGTATGTAGATAACAAATTCGCATATTTGAAAGTCTCTGGACACGCTAAAAGCGCTGATTATGGTAAAGACCTAATATGTGCTGGCGTATCTAGTATCGTAATTGGAGCTCTAAATAATTTAGATGCAAAAAATTATGACATCAAAGTTACTGATGGACTAGTAGAAGTAACTAGTAATCATGAAATTACTACTCATGATGAAATAGTTATCGAAACAATGGTTGTTCAATTAAGAACTATTGAAGATAGCTATCCAAACAACATAAAAATTATTAAGTAAGAAAGAGGTGCATCGCCATGATGTTTAAGTTAAATCTTCAACTCTTCGCATCTAAGAAGGGTGTTGGATCTACAAAAAACGGACGTGATTCTGAATCAAAACGTCTTGGAGCTAAAAAAGCAGATGGTCAATTTGCTACAGCAGGCTCGATTATTTATCGTCAACGCGGAACTAAAATCTATCCAGGCGTCAATACAATGCGTGGTGGAGATGATACTATATTTGCTACAAAATCCGGAATCGTTAAATACGAACGTGTCGGTAAAGATAGAAAACGCGTATCAGTTTACGAAATTGCTGAATAGTTAATTTAGGCCTGCTTAAAACAGGCCTTTTTTTGAATTTAAAGTTAGGGGATGAAATTATGTTTATAGATAAAGCGACAATTGAAGTCCGTGCCGGTAATGGCGGAAACGGAATGATTGCTTTCCATCGAGAAAAATTTATTTCTCGTGGCGGCCCATCTGGTGGTAATGGTGGAAGAGGCGGATCTATTATTTTCCGTGCTTCTAAAGGTGTTACTACTTTGATGAACTTTCGCCATTCTAAATGTATAATTGCTAAAGATGGTGAAAAAGGTATGGGCAAGAACCAATATGGTAAATGCGCTGATGATGTTATCGTTGAATTACCAATTGGTACCGTCGTAACTGAAGAAAAAACAGGTAATTTCATCTGTGACTTATCCGTAGAAGGAAAAGAATTCGTTGTTGCTAAAGGCGGAAGAGGTGGAAGAGGAAATGCTTGCTTTAAATCACCTACTAATCGTACTCCTAGAATTGCCGAAAACGGAATGCCAGGCGAAAAGAAAAGATTAGTACTTGAACTTAAGCTTTTAGCGGATGTTGGTTTTGTGGGCTTCCCTAGTGTTGGTAAATCAACATTATTAAGCATTATTTCTGCCGCTAAGCCAGAAATTGGTGATTATGATTTTACTACCATCGTTCCTAATTTAGGAGTTGTAAGAGTACCTGATGGTCGCTCATTTGTCGCTGCGGATTTACCAGGATTAATTGAAGGCGCACATTTGGGCAAAGGATTAGGATTACAATTTTTACGTCATATTGAAAGATGTCGTGTCATTGTTCATATCGTTGATATGTCTGGAAAACGTGATCCAGTTGAAGATTACCGCAAAATCAATAAAGAATTAAAAGCATATGGATATGGATTAAATAAACGTCCAATGATTGTTGTTGGCTCTAAAATGGATGAAGATGGTGCGGAAGAACGTCTAGAATACTTACATAAAAAGATTCGTAAACCAGTAATTGGTATATCAGCTTTAACAAATGAAAACGTTGATAAATTATGCTATAAAATCGCTGATTTATTAGATAAAACACCAATGTTTAGTTTATATAACGAAGAAAACATTGAAAGTGGTGTTAAAGTTTATGAAGCTAAGGCTGAAAATGACGGTGACTTTGAAATCGTTAAGAAAAATGATCATACCTACATTATTAAAGGAGAAAGAATTGAACGTACTTATAAGCTAATTAATCTTTCTACTGATGAAGGCTTATTAAAACTACTCAATTATATGCGTAAAATTGGTGTTGATGATCGTTTAAGAGCAATGGGCGCTAAAGACGGAGACACCGTCATATTATGTGACTTTGAATTCGAATATATTGCATAAAAATGAGAAGCATTGTGAAAATCAATGCTTTTTCTTTAATTTATAGCAAAATTTGTATATAATAATAACGGTGATTTTATGGACGATAAAAACAATGAAAATAAGATTATTTTTGCATTATTATCGGCAGTAATTATCATAGCGTTAATGATAATATTTATCATAATGATTAATTAATCATTTAATTTGAGGTGATATTATGTTTTACTCTCTAAAAGGTTATATTGATACTATTAAACCAAATTATATAGTAATTGATGTACACGATGTTTGTTATCAACTTCTTGTCTCACATTCGGAAGATTATAAAATCGATGAATTAGTTCGTGTTTATACTTATCAAGTTATTCGCGAAGATGAACAATTCTTAGTTGGTTTTTTAACTCTAGAAGAAAAAGAAATATTTGAATGTCTAATTTCAGTTAAAGGTATTGGACCTAGAACCGCAATTAATGCTTTAAGTCAAACTCGACCAACGGAATTGAAAACAGCAATTCTAACTTCTAATGTCAGTTTTTTAAAGAAGTTGCCTGGTATTGGCGCTAAAGCGGCCGCGCAAATTATTCTTGATTTAAAAGGAGAAGTACAAGTTAATGATTCAAAAGAATTAGGATTAAGTAATGATGCCCTTGACGCTAAAGAAGGATTAAAAGCATTAGGATTCAAAGCAAGTCAAATTGATGAAGCATTTAAGAAAATTGATTTAACGAAAGACTCTTCAACAATTATCCGTGATGCTTTAAAAGTTTTGAGGTGATAAGATGGATAGGTTATTAAATGCTAATAAAAATAATGACGATATATCTGAAGTCTCATTACGTCCACAACACTTAAATGAATATATTGGACAAAATGACTTAAAAGATAACTTGCGAGTATTCATTGGTGCAGCATTAAATCGTAATGAAACACTTGACCATGTCTTATTATATGGTCCACCAGGCTTAGGTAAAACTACTTTAGCTTATATTATCGGCAATGAAATGCATGGTAATGTTAAATGTGTTAACGGACCCGCTATTGAAAAAACTGGTGACTTAGCTTCAATATTAACTAATTTAGAAGCTGGTGATATTTTATTTATTGATGAAATACATCGTTTACCTCGTGTTGTTGAAGAAGTATTATATAGTGCCATGGAAGATTTTACTTTATCAATCGTTGTACAACGTGATGCTGGAGCAAAAACTATTACTTTACCACTTCAACCTTTTACTTTAGTTGGTGCAACCACACGAGCGGGTGATTTAACCGCTCCATTAAGAGCAAGATTTGGTATCATGGAAAAATTAAATTTCTATACCATTGAAGAAATTCAAACCATTGTAAAAAGAACAGCTTTAGTTTTTAATTCGACCATTGATGATCAAGCAAGTTTAGAAATTGCAAAAAGATCACGTGGAACTCCGCGTATTGCTAATCGTTTATTCCGCAGAGTTCGCGATTTTGCGAACTTTAGAGGTACTGATAATATTACTTATCAAGATGCTCTTGATGCACTTAATGCTTTAAAAGTTGATTCATTAGGATTAGATGATGTTGATATTCGTTATTTAAATACGATTATTGAACGTTTTAAAGGCGGACCAGTTGGCCTAGAATCTTTAAGCGCCGCAATTGGCGAAGAAACAAATAACCTTGAAGATGTTTATGAACCATATTTATTACAACTTGGTTTAATTGATCGTACTCCAAGAGGACGTGTGGCAACTGATTTTGCTTATAAACATTTAAAAAAGAACCATCAAGGTTCTCTATTCTAATTTTTTCTTTGTATTTACACCAATTATTGAACCAGTAAGAATTAATAAGGCTCTCACAGAATTAACAACTGTTGCATAACTTGTCCATTCTTTACCTTCAAGTAAGTAATATACAAGGAGAAATAATCCATAAATTACAACAAGGACTAGACCATTAAATAGTCCTTTTTTTTGCATTTTTCTTCCAAATAATATGCCAAAAGTGAAAAAAATTATAAAACTTAAAATCATAATCGTAATCTTGCAAGCATCCATGCTTATAATGTTGTTATAAGATAAAAGCGTTAAAACAAGTGATAAAACTAATGTTGCGATAAAAAGAAATAAAATGGATACACTAATGTTGGAAAAGTATTTTTTCATTATTACACCCCGCTACTCAATTAAATGTATTAACTTAAGGAGAAAATTATGACTATTACAGAAATATTTAATATAATTTTTAAAACTATTATTTGCTATGTGTTTTTACTTATTATTTTAAGAATTATGGGAAAAAGAGAAATAGGCGAAGTATCAACTTTCGATATTGTCGTATTTTTTGTAATATCAGAATTATTTTCTTTATCATTAAATGAGCCAGATACAAGTATATTACATTCCATTATTCCAATATCAGTCATTGTAATTTTGCAACTTATTTCTGCTTTTATATCGCTAAAATCAAATAAAATGCGTTCGATTTTAGAAGGAAAAACAAGCTATATTATTTATAACGGTGAAATTCAACAAAAAGTTATGAAAAAAGAACGCTATACGATAGAAGATTTAATGTGTCAATTAAGGACAAAAGATATTCAATCTCCTGATGAAGTAAGTTTTGCTATTTTAGAAGATAATGGAACATTAAATGTCATAACTAAAAAAGATTGTCATGTATTAGATCCTGAACCACTAATTAGTGATGGAGTAATAATAAAACAAACTTTAAAG
>CAKPAV010000046.1 GCA_934133115.1 uncultured Bacilli bacterium | reverse complement strand
ATTAGCTCCAACTCATGACGTAATGAAAATTGATGAAGCTAGCCATAGTGGTGAATGGACTACTAAACCGGCAGGTTATGGTGTAGCCGGAGAAAAAAAATTCACTTGCACAATATGCGGATATAGCCATAGTGAAGAAATTCCCGCTCTTGACGCAAAAAACAATACTATTTCGTTTGCTAAAGATTTAGTTACGGAAAAAACCTATGATGGTTTGGCTTTTAACATCGATCCTTCAAAAGTCAATCGTCAAGGTGATGGCGAAATTATCATTACTTACAAAGGTGAAAATGACACTGAGTTTTCTACAACCGCTCCAATTAACGTCGGTGAATATACCGTGAAAGCAACCGTAAATGGCACTGCAGAATGGAAAGGCGGAGAAATCACCACGTATATCATGATTAACAAGCGCGAAGTAACTTTACCCGCAGGTGTTTTTGAAAGAAAGTTAGGGGAAAACCTTGAAAGCGGAAAGTTCGGTTTGACATGCATAAATGTCGCAGAAGAGACAAATAACGTCGTAGAATGGGTGACAATTCTTGCTCCCGAAACATACTATGCGATTGGCATGCATACAATCGGCGCTTTTGAGTTAACTTTGGACAATGACAACTTCGAACTTAACAAAGGCGCATATGGTACGGTTAGATTTACTGTTTATAACGCTCCTGATTCCTTCTATGCTGGAATCCAGGACGTGTTCACCCTTTCTAGTACTGGCGATGTTATTATCACAACAAAAATCGCTAATGGCACGGTGAATAAAGGCGACCAACTTTTAGTTAATGAAATCGGCAAGATAATCACTGTGAATAGAATCGAAAAGGGCAAAGGTACGTCGGCTATACAGGTTGAAACTGCAACCGCTGGTGATGAAGTAGGCTTACTTATCGTAGGCGCAACGCAGGCTGAACTTAGTCGTGGATATATGCTATCTAAGCCAGATACGATTATTGGTTATAGCAAAGTTATAGCAACAATAAGATTGTATACAAAAGAAGAAGGCAATCAAGCTCCGCTTGCTACGGGAAATAAAGTGGTTGCCTTTGCCGATACATTCGGTGAAACAACAGGTAAAGTCACGTTCCCTGAAGGCACCGATATGATTAAACCTGGTGAAATGATTGAAAACGTTACTATCGATTTCCAAGGTAAAAAAGTTCCTGCGTTTGTCGGACGTAGATTCACACTTAAAAATAGTGCAATAACTATTGCTGAGTGTATAGTCACCGCAGTTCCTCAAGCGACAAGAGTTAGAAGTGGTAGGATGGCGTTCGCCGCAATCAAAGGCAAAGATTTCATTGAGCCTATCGAACTTGGTGAAAAAACGTTTGCAGTCAACTTAAATAGAAGTGATGTCGCCGAGATACTTAAAAATGCCAAAGATACCGATGAAATCACCATAGATTTTTATGCTATCGGAAAGACCATTGCTAAATACCAACGCATCCCTGGCACCGGTGGAGTGGCATACAATGAAGTTGGTGGTAAAGTAGATGGTTCATATCTCATTGTTGATTTGTATAGAAATGCAGGAGCAGGAGAACTCGCTTATTCTACTGGCGAATGGATTTACACAGGCGATGATATATTTATCGGAGTTAATGTTATAGTTAAGTCAAAGTAGGGAATCTGAGCGGTGACGTTACCGCGACTATCAAAGCAAATAGTTTAAAAATTAATGCTCTTTAAAATCTAGGTGGTCTAGAGTTGAGTCGATAAGAAACAATTACAAAACTATCAAATCGGAAGTGGTGTATCTTGGTGGATGCATCACTTCTTTTTTTGGCTCGGCGCTTTTGTAGTTTTTTTTATAAAAATTTATAGATGTTAAACATCAACGATTAAGCGTTTTCACATCAAATAATTTGTGGCATTCATTTAACAAAATAATATTAGGGGGGTGCCAAATGACACTTCTTATATTTATATCTAGTTGTTAGAATATTCTTGATATTGAAAGGAACATTTTTAAATGAAAAATAAAAAATTATATTATCTTTGTGCCTTCCTTTGTTAATTTTTTTTGGGCAAAACAATCATAATTTCTCTACCAAGTGGGAAAATGATGAAAATTATCATTGTCGTTTTTGTTAGTTGAAGGTCAAAATATAATTTTCCTAATCTTAAAGGAGGTTAAGCACTATTGGGAAACAAAAAATAAATAGTGTAAAGTAATATGTATAAGAAAAAATCATCTATTATAGCCGCAATGTTTGCTTTATTGTTAACTTGTTCTCTTGTAAGCTGTGGTAATAAAAATAGTACAAGTACAAGTCAACAAACATCTACGCATGTTCATGATTATTCTAATGTTTGGACTCATAATGAAACACAGCACTGGCATGAATGTAAAGATTCATCATGTACTGAAAAGAAAGATGTAGCTAATCATACTTTTAATTGGACTGAAAAAACTCCTGCTGGAGTTCATAAAGATAAAGTAGAAGAAGGTATTTGTTCTATTTGTAATTATAAAACCACTAGAACTATTAAAGATACAGCAACACATAGTTATGATACTTCTAAATGGATACATGATGAAAATAGCCATTGGCATGTTTCTAATTGTAATGAATTAGCTCCAACTCATGACGTAATGAAAATTGATGAAGCTAGCCATAGTGGTGAATGGACTACCAAAGTGGAAGCTAATTATGGTGTTGATAAAGTAATTCAAAGAGATTGTGATGTTTGTGGATATCATGAAGAAAAAACAATAGAAGGAAGTAAGCTTGCTCCTAAAACTAGAGAAATTAAAGCTAATATTCCGGAGTTAACTTATAACGGATTACCTCAACCAGTTGACCCTTATCTTACTATGACTAATAATATAGGTGGCTTAACTGTTGAATATAGAAAAAAAGGTGATAATTTATTCACTAATAATGTCCCAGTTAATGCTGGAACTTATGAATATGTTGCTAAATTAAAAAGCACTGATGAATGGTTAGAAGCTTCTACTTTTGGCGAGTATACTATTAATAAGGATATTATTTATATATCTGATGGTCCTTATACAATAAATTATGTAGAAAATCCTGTTGCTAATTATTTGGAAATTACAACTGGTACAATTGATACTAATAGTATATCATTCTGCGTTGCTGCTAAATATAATGTTGTAGGTAGAGCTAGCATTCCTACTAGTGAATTATTTATTCGCTTTACCGGATCAATTAATTATAATGCTAATTATCAAGTTGCTATCGAAGGAAAAGATAGTTTTGAATTAGTTGTTTTAGATGCTTCTCCATTCTATTGTGGTATTAAAGATGTATTTAAAGTAGGAGATAGTACAATTATTAGTACTAAGATTGTTAAAGGTACTGTAAAAGTTGGTGATAAACTCTTCGTTAATAATATTTATAAAGAAATTACTGTCACCGATGTTTCTAAAAACAATGTTAAAGTAACATCTGCCACTATTGGTGATGAAGTTGATTTAAAAGTCTCTGGTGTTGATAGATCTGAATTATCTAGGGGATATATTATTTCGGCTTTAAATACAGTTAAAAATTACGATGTATTTAAAGCTACTGTTACAATTTTATCAAAAGATGAAGGTGGTAGCAGAAATACTCCAATAAATAATGGATATAATCCGACATTAAGTTTCACTAATACTTCCTCACAATTTAGTGGTAAGTTTACATTCCCAGAAGATATTGAATTAATAATGCCGGGAACTACTGAAGAAAATATTACTATTACATTAGATATGCCTAAACCACTTGTTATTAATGGTGAATTTAATATTTATGAAGGTGGTAAAACTGTTGGAAGAGGCGTTATTACTAATTTGCATGAGCATAATAATTTATATTTAACTACTGGTAAATGTGATTTATGTAATTTAAATAAACAAACTGAAGCTTCATTTACCGACCTTAAATTCACTTCCACTAATAATACATTCTATGCTAATGAATATAAATATTATTTAGTAAAAATGGTTAAATCTCCAATGGCAAATTATGTTTATTATTATGATTTTGAAATAAGTGATGCAACTAATTTTGAATTTAGTGTTTACACAACTTCAGGAGCAGAATTAACATTAATTGATGGAAAATCATATCAATGTACATATCCAATGCAAGTAATTATGAGAGTTAAAGCTAAAACAGAATCAACTATTGGTGATTGTACTACTACAATTGCTAGAAGATCTGTTAGAGTAATGACAAAGTAATTATTATATGTTTCTTTAAAAAAATCTAAGATTAACTTCGACTCTTTAAAATCTAGGGTGGTCTAGTATGAGTCAAAAATTAAAAAAAATAAATTTGAAGTGGTGTATCTTGGTGGATGCATCACTTCCTTTTTTTATATAAAAGTGCCAATTTTATTTAGATAATTATTTACACGGGTAGCCTAAAAACACTTGAATTATTTTGATTATTTTAAAATAAATGCTTCGTAAAAAGTAATCTTTTTAAAATAATCCCAATACAAAAAGAAAATATCTTTAATAGAGATATCGCCTTGAAGTTTTCTAGCAAAGAAACAATTATTTAATATTCTAACTTCATTAGAACAAAATGAATTACTTAATTAGGTAACAATTTTATTTGTCACTTTGTATATTTATAGTTATAAATCTAAACTATTTGGATCTAATAAAAATTCTTTTATACCAATTAATAAATAGCCTTTTTCTGTTCTTCTTGGTCTCATACTCTTACCTAAAATAATGATTTTTTTGAATGAGTCATTAGTTTTATCGAAAGATTTAGTCTCTTGTTTCATTTTGTCTTCATTTGGAATGTCAAAAGCTGATTGTATGTAGTAGCGCTTGTTACCTTGATTTGCCACAAAATCTATTTCGAGTTGGCGTCTTTCATAAGATCCATTTACATTTTCTCTTATATCTATAATGCCGACATCGACATTATATCCACGATAACGCAATTCATTATAAATAATATTTTCCATTAAATGAGTTTCTTCAATTTGTCTAAAATTTAATCTAGCATTTCTAAGACCTACATCTTCAAAATATATTTTGTATGGTGTATCGATATATTTTTTTCCTTTTACATCATACTTTTTAGCTTTTGATACAATAAAAGCTTCTTCCATATAATTAATGTAATTGTTAATAGTAGGTGCGGATAATGAAACGTTTTTAACTGATTTAAATGTGTTTGATAGTTTTGTAGGATTAGTAAGCGATGATATGCCTGAAGCGATAATATCAAATAATTCTTCTAAATTTTCATCAGAACCCAAATGATGTCTATCCACAATATCTTTGATAAAAAGATTTTTAAGTTGTGTTTTAAGATATGACATTTTTTGTTCACTGCTTTTCATCAAAGCAGCAGCAGGTAATCCGCCATAAATCATATAATCATCTAATGCATAGTTAGTGTCATCTTGATAACTTGCATAGAATTCAGAAAAGGAAAGTGGAAGAACATGTATTTCATCGCCACGTCCTCTGAATTCAGTTAACACGTCACGAGATAAAAATTTAGAATTGCTGCCAGTAACATAAATGTCCATATTCTTTTTACGCAAATATCCGTTAAGAACTGTTTCAAAGCAACCAAGATTTTGAATTTCATCTAGTAAAAGATAATACATATTATCATCAACAATTTGACTTGAAATATAATTCATAAACTTTTTTGGGTCAACTTTTCTCTTCATTAATGTGAGTTCTTGAAGGTCCTCGCCAATAAGCAATAAATCATCTGCAGAGTCAAATGCAAATTTAATAATATGCTTATTATCAATGCCATCTCGTTTTAAATAATCATAAAAAATATCATTCAATAAATAAGACTTGCCTGAGCGGCGAATGCCTGTAATAACTTTAACAAAGCCATTGTGACGTCTAATTTGAAGCATTTGTAAATATTTGTCTCTTTTAATTTCCATATTAACCACCCGTTTAATTTTTATGGCACACTGACCACTTTTACTAAGTGAATTATATCATACCACTTGAATAAACGCAAATTTTATAGAAAAATATTATAAAAATCATTATAAAAAGTTAGATGATTGACTTTGCTATTGATAATTGTTTCTTAAATAAAAAAGTTAAAAATATTTTTTTTTGATGAAAAATTTATTAATTAATTCTATAAGAATTATTCACCAGTAAAACTTGTTGCTCCTTTCAAATATGTGATAATTATTTTTTTTAAAATTATCTCGGGAGATAGAAATTTAAAAACATGTAAATAATTAATTTTCTATCTAAACAAAAAAAGAGCTAACTACCCATTAACGAGTAGTTAGCTCTTAATTATTTTATAATATTGTCATTGAATATTAATTGTTATTTTCTACAGCCTTATCATTTTTAGATAAATTGAAGAATGATGCTATAGATAAAACAACCATACTAATAAAATACATAACAAACGATGGAGCGCCTGTATTCATTGCTGCAACAGCATATTGATTTGATTCATCAAGTTTAGTAAACCATAAAGTTCCCATTAAATAAGTTCTTGATGAAATAACAAATGTAAAACATATTCCAGATAAAACCGTAGCAACCAATAGAGGTGCATATGAAAGAGCATTATTTTTAAATTTAAATGATAATAATGCTGAGCCAATTATACAAATAATTGAAATAATTGAAAATGTTACAATTAAAGGAAGCTCATCAATGCTATATCCAAGATTTGTAGAACTTGAAATAGCAAGTATCATAGAGACAAAAATAAGAACAAGTGCAATAAGACTAATGTAGAAACATAAACCGCATTTTTTAAGTTTTTCTAACATAATTAATTACGTCCTTTCTTTTTATCAAGAATTGATGTTAATACAGTTACTGCTAAACATAATCCTGCTAGTGTAGCTGATGTTACTTCAACAGCAATATAAGATGCTCTCCACCAAGTCATTGTATTGACATATTCACTATTTACATCAACCATGTTCATATAGTTACTTTGAATCAATACCCATAAATTACAATGAACAGCTTCTTTAATATTCTTTAATATTGTTGCATCATTTTTGATTTTATCAACAGTAAAGTTATTATATTTAGCATCATTAAATTTATCTAAAGTAACAGTTGAATCGAAACTAGTAATACCAGCATATAAAGCTTGTGGTAAGAAGTCTATATCATCTTCTAAGTCACTAACAATATATCCTTTGTAGCCCCATTCGCCTCTTAATATATCAGTTAATAAACCTCTTGAACAAGTTACTTCAACTGGTCCAATTTTTGAGAATGATGTCATAACACCAAGTAAACCAGCATCTCTTTCATCGGTGTCATATTTTGTAGCTTCAAAAGCAATTTGGAAAGCTCTTAATTCGATTTCTCTTCCTCTTTGTTCAGTTAAATATGGAGATACACCAGATCTATTTGTTTCTTGGTCATTGAAAGCAAAATGTTTAGGAGCGGCAATTAAGCCTTTGTCTAAAGCACCAATACTATATTCCATACCAATTGTTCCAGTTAAAACTGGATCTTCTGAATAATATTCGATATTTCTACCATTATATCCTGTACGATGTGTATTCATTGATGGACCCCATAAAATTGGTAAACCAACAAATAATGCATCATTACCCATTAATCTTCCTTGCTCATAAGCTAAACGAGGATTAAATGTTGCACCCATAACTGGTCCACTTGGGAAAACAGTCATTTCAAATTTAGCATTTTCATCTGTATCAGCAATTTTCCATTGTGGAACTGTTTCACCATAGTTGTTATATGATA
Source organism: uncultured Bacilli bacterium (assembly GCA_934133115.1). Next base: position 2,160 of record CAKPAV010000046.1, on the reverse strand, counting down.
AAGTTTTAAAAGCACGATCACCAACACCATTAGGACCATTTTCTGTAAACTTACCTGCAATAAATCCTACAGAATCCATTGCTAAATAGTCTCTATTACCATGAACAATAAATTCAATAGCTTGAGTTAAATCTAATTGATTAAGTAATTTATCCCATGCTTCATCATTGTATTTAGCGCCTTTTAAATTAAGATATTTATCATTACCTTCTTGATTAAATAAAATATCTGATACATCATCATTGTCTTTAACAGTATATGTTTTACCATTAATTAAATCTATCATTTCTGGTTCGGCAGTAAAATTTGTATATTCTAAAGGCCATGTTCCATTCCAATCAGTTCTTGATAAATATTTGACAGAATCTTTCTTAAAGAAATTTGGATCAGCATATTCAATTGAATTTTTAACTGTTGTACCACTTTTTGAAACATTAAATGTATCTTCATCTGGTGTGTTATTTTTTGTGTTATAAGTATGTTGATATACTTTTGATGCATCACCAGCAGTGGTCATTTTATTTTCTGGAGTTGCTTTAACACCTTGAGCTGCTAAAACATTATCTAATGCTTCATGTGCTCCATTACCAATCGCAAAGTAATACATACCAGCATCTAAAATATATGAACCATTACCATTTTTAGCCGTTGAATCCCAACTTGCTAAATTTTGCATATCAACTTGAATATTTAAAATTTGACTCTTTCCTGGTTCAAGTTCTTCAGTTTTATCAAATGCCACTAATTGAATTGCACTCTTTTCAACATTATGTTCTTTATCATAATCAGTATAAGGGGCTTGTCCATAAATTTGAACAGCATCTTTTCCTTTAACATTTCCAGTATTTGTTACTTTAACTTTAAAATCAAATACATAATTATGACCATCATGTTTAAGAGCAGGCTTTCCAATGATTTCTTGTGAGAAAGTAGTATAGCTTAACCCATAGCCAAATCCATAAGTTACTTCTTTACTATATTCCCAGTTACTACCTGTATAAGAAGAACCAGCATTAGATCTAGCGTTTCCTAAATTATTTACATAATCAGCATAACGAGTTTCATAATATCTATATCCTGTATAAATATTTTCAGCTTCAATAACATATTTTTGTCCAGTGCCTTTAGAACGTGCAAGAATTTGATCTTTATTTGTGTAAGTATAATCACCATAGTTAATCATTGCAGGAGCGCTTAAACTACTTTTTGCATAAATGTCACTTAAATGTCCTGATGGATTTGTAGCGCCGCTTATAATATCAACAACAGCTTTTGGAGCATAGTTAGCACCAATACCCATCCATAAAATAGCACCGATCTTTGGATCATCCGCTAATTCTTGAATTTCCATTTGGTTAACAGCATTAATAATTACAATAACTTTTTTACATTTTTCTTTAGCAAGTTTAATCATTGCTTTTTCTTTTAATGTAATTTGCATTGGATTGGTGATTCCTTCACTAGGATCACATTTATCGCCTTTTTCCCAGTCAACACCTTCAGAAGCTGCTCTACCAAGAACAACAACGCCTAAATCGTCATAATCATCAATTGAAGTAATTGCATTGGCATTTTGTGCAATTAAATCTTCACTACTGGCTTCTAATGTTTGGAATTTAGTAAGTCCAGCCATTCTGCCATACATACCCATATATGGGAAATCATTTTCAGCTAATAAAGCAATTCTACCAGTTTGTTTTGTTTTAATATATTTTTCATATGCTTCATTCAATACTGGGTTTACTTCATATCCTGCTTGTTCAAATGCTTCATCGAAATGAATGGTTTGATTATTACCAGCTGCCTTATGTCCTATAAATGCGCCAGTAATTGTACTTGAACTACGAACACCAAATAAAGATACTTTGGTTTTGTCAGTAGTTGTAGTTGGGCATGGTAAAGTATTCTTAACATTTTTTAATAATACAGTACCTTCTGCTTGAATTTGTTTTGCTAAATCTTCATGCGCTTTAACAATTTTTTTAGAATCACCTTTACCGTCTTCAGTAAGATATTCTTTGTCTGGTGTAAATGTATCAAATAATTTTCCACCATCTTTTTGGACTAATGTTGAAGAATGAGTTTTCAAATAACTATCAACAGCATCTTTGTTTGCTTCTAAAATTGAACCACATGCAATACCGAACACGAGTACAGTTC
>CAKPAV010000045.1 GCA_934133115.1 uncultured Bacilli bacterium | reverse complement strand
TTATTAACATAAGATGGATCAGGTTTATCAACTTTTTTGATATACGCTACATCATAAAGATTTCCACTCTTAACTTCAATTTTATTTTCTTTTTCTAATTTAATTTTGAATGTAAATACTTTATTTCCATCTTTTTCAATTACTTTTCCATTATGAATGAATGTAATGTGTTTTTGATTAGAATATACATTAATTGTAGCCTTTTTATCTGTACGATTAACATATCTTTTACTAGCAATATGAACAAATGGTTCATCTGACCAATATGCTTTGTATAAATAGAAAGAATCTTTTTTAATCTTACGATCAATAGTAACTAAGCCTTTGTGATTTCTTCCTGGTTCTCCGCCTTGATCTCTTCCATCACTAGCAAAGTCAAACATATTCCAAACATGAGTTGCCCATAAATATGGGTGTCTAGTAAAACATTTTAATAAGAATTCATGGTAATGCGCTTGATATTCTTCACTATTATCACCAATTTTCGGATGAGAACTATGTAAGTTTGGCATACCTTCTGCGCCATATTCTGAATATCCTACACAACGTTTTGGATATAATAAATGGAATAAATGAATCCAGAAATCATTTAAGAATAAGCCAGGTACATACCAGCCTAAATAAAGGTTCCAAGAAACAACATCGGTAATATGAGCAATTTTATTCATTGGTCCGCACATTGCAAAGCAAGCAAGAACTGTCTTACGATTTGGATCAATTTTGTGTACTAAATCATTTAAATATACATGATCCGCAATTAAATCTTTTTTATCAGTTTTAAACATTGTGATTTCATTAGAAATGCCCCATACTGCAATAGATGGGTGATTATATTGTTGATAAATTAATTCTTTTAATTGTTGTTCAATATTATCTTTAGCATTAGGCATATGTTTAGAAATATATGGCACTTCTGCCCAAACAACAAGACCATATTTATCGCATAAATCAAGGAAATAATCATCATGTTGATAATGCGCTAAACGCACCGTATTAGCGCCAATATCAAGGATAAGATTCATATCTTCTTCTTGATCTTCTTTAGAAATAGCGTTACCTTTTAGTAAGCGGTCTTGGTGTCTAGAAACGCCACGTAATGGATAAGATACACCATTTAAGAAAAATCCTTTTTTAGAATCATATGTAAATGTTCTAAAACCAAATTGGTGTGATACTTCATCTATTACTTTATCATTATCTATTAATTTTGCTTTAGCTACATATAGATATGGATCTTTTTTACCATTCCATAAATGAGGATTATTAATAATAATTTCTTCTTTGTTTTTAGCAGTTTTAATTAAGTTAGTCTCTGCATCATAAATTTCAATTACGATATCTTTATTAGATTTTGTGAATGCTTCTACAACTACTTTGCCTTCGTTATTTGAAACAACTGGATCAATTTTAATTGGTAAAGCACCAAAATAATCGTAATCGAAATGATCCTTATCTAAGATAAGAAGATTAACATCACGATAAATTCCACCATAGAAAGTAAAGTCAGCTTTTTGCGGATATACTTTATCGTTTTCACTATTATCTACCAAAACCACTAATTCATTATGATGTTTAACAAATTTAGTAATATCAAATCTAAATGCTGAATAACCACCATCATGTTTGCCAACAAGCTCACCATTTAAATAAACAGTTGCGCTTGCGTTAACAGCTTTAAATTCTAGATAAATCTCATGGGTATTAACATCTTCGTTTAAATCAAAAGTAGTCGTGTATTTTAAAGTGCCACGATAATAATCCGCTCCACCATCTTGGCCATCAATACCATTCCAAGTATGTGGCAAATCGATATCATGTGTAACTTTATTTTGGTCTTCAAATTTCCAACTTTTGTTAATGTTTTTAATAATTTTCATAATCATCGCTCATTTCTATAAGTATAATTATAATTTATTTATGGTAGCAATTACATTGCGTTAATTTTTTCATAATATTGCAATTTGTAAACCACTAACATTTATAAAATAATTGTTTAAACTCTTTTTTTACTTACATTATTATTTTAACATTTTTTGTATCAGAATGAATGCTTAAAAGTGTAAAATGTCCATTTATTCTTATATATTTTTTTAATACTTTATAGAGCAATTTATTATTTAATGTGGATTTGAAGCTAATATTGTTATCATTCAATATTTTCGTGAATACTTTTGTTTTTATAATCCATAATGGAAAATACAACACTATCCGATGTTTTTCATTTTTTAAAACAACTTTCACACTATTCCACCACGATTTTTATTATGTCGCCATCTGCGCTTTTTATATTAACAATTTCACCAATTACACCTTGCTCTGCTAAAGAGAGCAAAGAAGCAAAATCAATATTTTTAAGCGACTCATTTCCAGATATGATATTAGTATTTGAATTATTTTCCACTAATACTTTTATAACTGATAATGGTAGATTAATATTTATTTCATCTCCGTCTGCGCTTTTGATAGAAATTTTAAATAATAATTTATTTTTATCTTTGTTTTCTTCTTGTCTAACAATTTCTTTTTTTCTTCCTAATAATTCATCTATAGATGTATTAAACAAATCCGCTAGTTTAATTAGATAATCATAATCTGGTAAAGATAAATCATTTTCCCATTTGCTAACTGCTTGAACTGATACATTTAATTTTTCTCCAATATCAGCTTGTGTAAAATTATATTTTTTTCTTAATTCTACGAGTCTAGTTCCTAATGTTTCCATATTTATATCCTCCATACATCAATTATAAAAGAAAGATTTTATAAATTTAAATAGCAAATTAGTTTAATTACTCATCTATCAGTTTAATTTTTATCAACTAGCAGTTTAATCTGCATATTACACTAAATTTAATTTAAAATATCCCAATAGCCAGTCTCCCTTGCCCCCCACTCTTTTTACTATATTTAATTTCATCAGTTTGTCTAAAGATTGATAAATAGTGGCTTGAGATTTCTTTAATCATAACTATTTTCTCACTTTCATTTTATCTTATCATTTATCTACTCACTTATCTTATCATATGTCAATTTTTTGATAAGATAAACTGAATACCTAGTCTGATTATTTTTCAATCATTCTAGATTTATGACAACATAAATATAACACTTGTGTATTACTAGATAATTTAACCAAAACATCTTTAGCTTTTTGTAAGTTATCTTCATCTAAATTAACAAATGGATCATCAAGAATAATAATTGGTTTATCATCTTTATAAATATTATCAATAATTGCAAATCTTAAACATAAACCCAAACAAGCTTTTTCTCCTAAAGATAATTGTAAATAGTTTTTATATTTACCATTAATATCAAAATTTATTTCAAAATCATAGTTCATGCTTATATTATCCGCTAAGTGGGGATTAATTTGTCTAGCATAATCAATGTATTTATCTTGAATTGGCATTATAAACTTATTTTTAAGATTTTCATCTGCGGATTCCATATAGTTTTTTGCTTTTTTTATTAAATTCGCTCGATCCTTAGCTTTTTGTTTTTCTTCTTGATAAGTTTTAAGATCTTCTTCATATTCAGTTAAATACATTAATTTATCTTCATTATCACTAATAAGTGCTTCTAATGAATTGCGTTCCGCTATCGTTTTAGATAATAATTCATTTAGTTCATCAATACTTTTTGTGTTGTTATCTAGACGCAAAGATAAATTATTATCATTTTTAAACTTTTCTATTTTTTGTTCTTTATCTTTAATATTATCTTTTAAAGATTCAATGATAATAATTGAATTACGAGCGTCATTAATATAATTTTTAACATCTATAGTCACTTGATATTTGGATTTAAAATCATCAATATATGCTTTAGATTTATCGCATTTTTCTTTATCTTCTTTGTTTTTAGTTACTAACGCAAGAAAACTATCATTTAGTTTTACTAAATCATTTATTTCTAAAAGGATGTCATTTAATTCATTAATGTTATTAATATAAATATTATATTTTTGTAATACATTTTTAATATCTTTTTCATTTTGTTCTAATTCAAAAGAAATATTTTTACGGGCGATTTCTAACTCTTTATAATCTTCGTTTAAAGAGAAATAATCTTTATAATCATTCTTTAATTGGTCTAACATTGTTTTATAATTTTCACCATTATAATTAAATGTAGAAAATGCTTGAGATAAAGATTCTTTAATATTTTCTACTTCTTTATCATCTATTACTTTATTTTTAATTTCTAAATATTTTTGATACTTGTCCATATCATTTTTTAAAGTCAATAAATTAGTGGAAAACTCATCACCAGATATCATAAAACCAGCAAAAAATTCACGCAAAATATTTGCAATTTCAATATTTTTTTCTTTATATTTCCATTCGTTTTTATTTGATTTATTTTTACTAGTTATGAAAACTACCAATAATGATATAAATGATAGTACCGTTAATCCTAAAGTAACATAAACATAAATATCCTTTTTAAAAACAAATAAAATAATTGTGGCTATTAAAAGTAACATTGATACAATTGCATTTAATATAATTGGTGTATTATGTTTATTTTGATAAGAAATACCATCTACTTTTTCTTTATTAAGTTGATAATCTTTTAATAAAGTTTCTATTTCTAATAATTTCTCTTTACTTGGTAAATTATCATCAAACATTCGTTTAAGTTTTTTAATCTCATCATTAGAAAATTGATTAGAAGTGGATTCATTAATAATTCTATGCTTTTCTAATGTATTAACTTGATCATCAATTTTAGAAATAACTTCATCATTAATTAGATTGTTATCAAATTTTTCTTTTAAGATATTAAGTTTAGTTTCTTTTTCGTTATTAAAAGTTAAAGAATCTAATTTTATTTTTAATTCTTGCTTTTTTTGTCTAGCGTTTTCTAGATAATTAATATCTTCTACACTAGGAATGATTTGATATTTACTTTTTAATGTATTATGACGAATTTTATCTTCGCTACTATATGAAATACTTTCTAGACGATTACTAGTGGCATTATAAGTATCTAAATTATCTTCTAAATTTTTTAATTCTTCTTTAGTTGGTAATCCGCTTTGATATTTATCTAATTCATTTTGCAAATCTTTTTTTAATTTATTTACTTCTTCAATCATTGCATCATAATGTTCCCAGTCTTTTTTCGTGATATCTGCTTTTTGCGCTACTAAGATATCAGATTTTAGTTTATCGATAGATTTATCATAATCACTTAACTTCTCATAGTTTTGCTCCATTGTTGCTTCAATAGCGGTTAATTGGGCAATTTTTTCTTTTAATTCATCTATTTTATCTTGGCATTTTTCGTATTCGCCTTTATTAACTTTTGCTTGAGGATAATAATATTTTTTTATTCCTTCATCTAACTTTTCAACAATTACATCAAAGTCATAATCATCTTCAACATTAGATACTAAATTATTTAATTTTTTATTAATTGATAATGTTGATTTAGTTAATAAATCCTCACTACCAATAAATGCTGTACGTTCATAACTTTCTTTATCGATACCAAAGAAATAGTCACCATATTCTTCTTTTAAATACATTCGATGATTGTTTTGATCATATAAACAAGTAATATCTTTACTTGAGGATTTATTATCAAAAAACCTTTCAATACGATAAGTTTGACCTTTGCATTCAAAAATAATACTTCCACCAAAAGAATCACCATTAAGAGGAGCATAATGTTTTCTATCCACAAACTTATCTTTCTTGGTAGCATTTTCTAGTCCATAAAACATTGCTTTAATAAATGCCGCAAGTGTAGATTTGCCTTTACCATTATCCGCAAATTTAATAGTTAAATTTTTATCAAATGTCATCTTACAATTTGCCAAACAACCGAATTGTTTAATATATAAGGAGATTAAACGCATATTATTCTACCTCCTCGCCATTTATAGCCATTAATCCAATAGCAATAATTTCATTTTTTTCTTCATTTGTTAAACGAGAATCCATTACATTTTTAATAAATTCACTCTTAAGCGAAACATTATTAATGTAATCTTCTAACTTATAAGTCTTTTTTAGTTGATTTTTTATCTCAAAATAAGCATATTTTCCATTTAATAAGTCTTTTAATCTTTTAATTAAATCATCTATTTCAAATGTCACTTCGCCTTTTAAAATAATACGAATAGTGTCATTATTACTAGCGTCTATCTTATTAATAATTTCATCTAATGCCATACTTTCAGTATCATTATTTTTGATAAATATCTCATAAACTCTTACTTGTCTTTGATTTAATGGAATAAAACGAACTTTTTTAGTATCCGTATCTATTTCAATAAATCCTTTTTCACCAGTTTCATCAAATCCACGTCCTTCTAAGCAACCAGGATAAGCATAAAATCCTCGTTCATCTAATTTACCAGTTTTTAAAGAATGCACATGGCCTAACGCTAAGTAATCAATATTTAAGCCTTTTAATCTATCTAGATTAATTGAACATACTTTTCCATTACTTATTCCGCCTAGTTGTCCGTGCATTGTAACAATATTATATTTATCTTTATTAAGAGAAAGTGAATTATAAACAAGGCTTTCATTATCCGCGTTTAACTCAACACCAGTAATAGTAACATTATCAACATTATAAGTTGTCCAAATATTGGTAAATGTTTTTAAATTACTTAAGTCTGTTCTTGTTAAAGAATTTTCAATATCATGATTTCCTTTTAAATAATAAAAAGTAATATCGCTATTTTTTTCTATTTCATTATAAAAGAAAGTTTTTATAGCAATCGTTGGACGATTGTTATCAAAAACATCACCCGCAAGTATTATGCGTTTAATATTATTTTGTCGAGCATATCCAATTAATAAACGAAAATTATTTGATAATTCAATATTTCTTTGCTTTTTTAAATCTTGGGGAAATCCCACAAATGAAGAAGATAAATGTAAATCTGCAGCATGTATTATTTTCATAAATTACACCCTCTCGTATCAACACTATTTTAAAACAAATAGTGAATTATTACAAAGGAAAAAGGATGATAATCTAATATCAAATAGAACTTTTGTAACTTCAGCATTTTATTGAAAGTAAGACTTATATTATTTATTTATATAATTATCAAATTTAATGATTTTATTAGATTTACCAACAACCATAATGACATCATTTGGTAGAACTTTATCTTGGCCTTTAGGAATAAAGAAAGATTTGCTACGAATAACGCCAACAATATTAACATCAAATTTATTACGAACATCCAATTCAATTAAAGATTGTTCTTTAAAATTATTAGGAATTGCTATTTGCACTACTCCATATTCTTTATCAACTTGATAATAATCAAGAATAGAATCTGATACTACTTTTTTGGCTAATTCAATACCAGCATCTTCTTCTGGAACAATAACCACATCTGCGCCAACACGCTTTAAGAGATTTTCATATTTTGTTTCATCAATTCTTACAGTAACTTTTTTAACACCCAATTCTTTTAAATTCATTGTTGTTAATATAGTGGCTTCTAAGTTATTGCCGATTGCTACAATGGCATGATCAATTTTAGAGACATTCAATTCTTCTAAAACATTTTTATTTGTGCAATCACAACAAAAACATTGTTCTACTTCTCCTTTAATTAAATCAACTCTTTTTTCATCAACATCAACTGCAATTAGCTGATTAGTTTGCTTTGCTAATTGATTTACAACTGATAAACCAAATCTTCCTAATCCAATAACAATAAAACTCTTTTTCATATTTATCACCTATCCTACTGTAATATTTCCTTCAACAAATTTAATATTCTTTTCTATAATTGCTTCTTTTCTATTATTCCAGAAAGAAAGCAATGTCAATGGTCCTAATCTACCAATATACATAGTTATAATAATTAGTATTTTGCTTGCTACATGTAAACTACTAGTAATACCAGTTGATAATCCCACAGTGGCAAATGCTGATACAGTTTCAAGCGTAATTGCGTCTAAAGTTATTCCTGATTTAACGCCATTTTCTATTACGCCAATTGCGGCTACTATGATAAAAATATAAAGCAACTCACTAACAAATAATATCAATACTTTAGAAATAATAGTATTTGGTATTTTTCTTTTAAACGCATGAATTGATGTACCCTTAATAAATGAAATAACTGTTACTAATAAAACAAATAATGATGTTGTTTTAAATCCTCCACCTGTTGAACAAGGTGAAGCACCCACAAACATCAAAATAAGCATTACAATATAAGCGCCACTATTAGAAGGTAGCGTTGAAGCATCAAGCGTTAAGAATCCAGCAGTTCTAGCCGTAACACTTTGAAAAAACGCCTGTAACCAAGTGATTGGTTCATCATTTAAAGTATAAAATAACTTAAATAATATTGCGCCACCAAATATCAAACTAGCGGTCATAACAAGTACAACTTTAGTATGCAATTCAAATTTGCGCCATTTTTTCTTTTTTAATATATCAGTTAAAACAATAAAACCAATTCCGCCTAATACAATTAAAATCATAGTTGTTAAGTTAATACCAATATCATCTTTATATGCCATTAATGAGGTAACTGATGGGTCAGTTAATATATCAAATCCGGCATTATTAAATGCTGATACCGCATGAAATAATCCATATTCTAATGATGTTCCAACTGAAAAATGATATTTACATAAAAATATCAAAAAATAAGATAACGCTCCCACTAACTGAATGGAAAATGCAATAATAACGATCTTTTTTACTAAAGCATATAGTCCTTTAAAACTTTCTTGATTTAACGCTTCTTTCATTAAATTCATTTGTGAAATATTTTCTTTTCCACCAATTAAAGCAAAAACAAATGAAATTAAAGTTAAGAAAGATAATCCACCTATTTCAATTAATACCGCTAATACTATTCGTCCAAATAAAGATAATGTCGTACCAACATGAATAGTGGAAAGGCCTGTTACACATGTTGCGGATGTTGCTACAAATAAAGCATCAACAAATCCTAAACCACTATGATTAATCGTTGCAAAAGGTAACATTAAAAGAATTGTGCCTATTAAAATCACACATAAAAAAGATAATATAATTAAAAATTGTGGTTTTATAGCACTTTTTTTCATCTTTCATCGCTTCCTTTAGCAAGATAAATTATATATTTTCATGATAGTAAAAGCAATAATATAAAATTCACTTTTACTACGTCATTTACTTGGTCATTTATTTGGTCAATATAATTTAAATTAAGCAATGTTAAGATAAAGAAGTTATCACTTGGATCAAATACTGGCTTTTTATTTGAATTTGCATATGCTTCTATAATTCTTGAAATTCCTGTTCCAAAATTTTCAATATAATGTAATTTATTTAAAATATTTACTAGTCCTGGATTTCTATATGTTTGCACTCCATCCATAATTTGCACCTTTTTGCAGGTTTTTATTATCCATAATTTGCACATTTTTACATGGGAATTTTTCTAAAAAAAGTCACCCCATAACGAAGTGACTCGTAAAATTATATCATTCTTTTAACTTTTTTTCTTTTTTATTATATACTTCAGGAAAGAAGATTCTAATACACCAATCTACTGCACCTAATAAAGCAACAACATTAACAATTACTAATGCTGGTACCCACCAAACAAATACATCTTTTGTTTTAGAACTATTAATTAATGAAACAACATCTAATCCTTTAGCAGCTTAATAGTTTTTTATTTCTTCCTTACTAGGTAAGCCATCAATTGCTCCAACTTTTAATGTCGTTAATGCTCCAACAATATTAGCAAACTTAAATATATTGTCTAACAATTCTTTATTCCATTCGTTACTATTAATTCCATCTAAATTCATTAATATTGCCGCAAAAAAAGCATCACCAGCACCAGTAGTATCAATAGGTTTCACTTTTATTGAAGGTATTTTATTTGTTAAATTTTTATAAATGTATTTGCTACCTTTATTACCTAAAGATACACAAACCAATGCATGTTGTGATAAATTTGTCACATATTCTTTACCAAATATATTTACTTCATCTTCAGAAAACTTAACAATATCCACATATTTTAATATAGTCTTATAT
>CAKPAV010000044.1 GCA_934133115.1 uncultured Bacilli bacterium | reverse complement strand
TGAATAATTCAGAAAAATACTATAGAGAACTTATTTTTAATCAATTTGAATTTTGCGGTCGTTTAATGGAAACACCTGTAAAATCTTTTACAAAAAACAAACAACTATTTACTAGATTTTTATTAAAAACAAGCTGTGGTAAGAACGAAATCCAAATACCTTTGATAATGTTTGGCAAAGAAGTTGATGTTGCTTGTACAAAGTTAAAAATTGGAGACATTGTTTGTTTAAAAGGACAAATAATGACACGTGAAAATAAAAATAAGTTACTAATGATTGACATGATTGTCACGGAAATAAAAAAAATAGCATCTTCGAAAATCAAATATGAAAATTGCGAAGATAAATTCAAACAAACAATTGCTCTATACGATTTAAAAGCAATTGATAAAAGAATGAATGATTAGGAGGAATAATGGATTTTACATTAAATAATTCGTTTCGTTTGATAGGCACTATTGTGTCACCATTTAGAGAATTAAAACGTGGACAATTTACAGTGCTAGAAACTGAAATAGAAGTTCAAACAGCAAAAAAGCAACCATTTCTAATGACGCTAACTTTCTACAAAAAGTCAAAAAATCAAATATGCGATTTTAGAAAGGATCTTACGACAAAGCAAGTAGTAGTAGAAGGATATATTCAAGGTAATAAATTCACTACACAGGATGGCAAAAAAATCAATTACATGTATTTAGTTGTAAGAGCAATTGCGGTTTTATCAGATGGCTTTGCTAACAATGAAGAAACCATTCAATGTGATGGAGTGGTTATTAACGATGACGATTTACCTTTTTAGATATGGAGGAAAACAGCAATGAAAAAGGAACAATTAACATTAAAATCAACAAATGAAAGAATAGATTCTTTGGAATCAAAATTAGAATTGATTATAAAACAATTAAATACTTCAGAATCAACAAATGAAGTTAAAGCAAGTAAACAATATTGCATTATTGATATTGAAGAAGGAAAAATCATTGATGGAAAACTAGAGAATATTTTATCAGAAGATATTATAGATGATTTTGATAATTATTATGTGAGACTTACTCCATTATTTGTAAAAGCGTTGGATAACAACCAAGTTATGGTCTCTCATGAAGAATTTGAAGGCTCAATTAAGTTAGTTCCACAAATGATTTCAAAATATAAAAATTCTTTAATTAACGGTCAATGTAGAAGTATTCCAAACGTAGCTCCTAATTTTACACAATTTTCTTACAATAAAGCAAAAAAATTTGCTGATTGGGTTGATGGCGAAATTATGAATTGGGAAACGCAGCTTTACATTCAACTAGTCTATTTAGCAACTTATGGAACAAAGAAAAATGATGATTATATTCCAAATGAAGATTACCATTGGGATGCAGAAAGAGATTGTGCTTTTGGAGATACTGGAAAAGGAATTGGTGAGTTCTTAGAAATCGAACAATTATTCACTTCTGGAAGAAACTTTATTTCTTTCGGTGGATATGATGACGAAAGCAAATCATGCTTATGGAATATTTACAAGTCATTAAATTACGATGTCAACTTTGATCCTTCAAATAGATTTGGAGTGTGGGGCGATTATGTCAAAACTAGCGGTTCAACAGCTCCGTTCTGCTCTGGCTGGGACGACGGTTTCGACTACGCTTGGGACGACGGCAGCGACGGCTTGCGCCTTTGCAAAGCCTTTGAGAAAGGGTGTTAGGGCATAGCCTTAATCTATTAGTACGATATATGGCAAAAAAAGAAAATATCGTAATCAAAAATGCCGCTGACTCAATTCGAAAAGTATTGTTCAATTATGACTTAGAACTTGTAGCAGCACAAGGAGAACTTAAGCTCGCAGAAGCAAAAGTTCTCCGCTACAAGGATGAGCAAAATAATAAAAGCAAAACGTTGTGGGCAAATGCACTAATCGATGAAGCAAAGTTAAATACATTTATCGAACAATTAACTAAAGGAAAAAATGAAACATATGCGGCATTGGAAGAAATCTTAAGCATTTACACACCAAAGTATAAAAAGATTTGGCTAATGTACTTTATCGGTAATTATACCTATGAAGAAATAGCAGAAGCTACCAATTATACAATTGATGGAATCAGTTATACGATTAAAAAAATCAAAAAAGATTTAATTGATCGTGGATTATTAGAGGAGGAAGAAAAATGATTGTATCTCAGCAATTTATAGTGCAAGGAACTATTGTGACTAAAGCACGTCCAAGAGCTAGAATAGTTAACAATAAATACGCTCAAATGTATACGCCAAAGACGACTGCTAATTATGAAAATCTAATAAAGGTTCAATATGAAAATCAATGTAATCATTATTTTGGAGAATCACCATTAAAGGTCGATATTTGTGCATATTTTGTTTGCCCAAAAGCAGAAGAACATCTTTTACCATTCGGATTGCAATGTGTTAACAAAAAGGATTTAGATAACATTGCAAAAACAGTGCTAGATGCTTTGAATGGGATTGCATACAAAGATGATAAACAAGTTATATCTTTAACTGTTTCTAAAAAATACATAAGTGAAAATGAAACAGAGCGTATCGAAGTATCTATTAGTAATACTTCAGGAACTTTAGAAGAAGCAAAAAAAGATTATTTGTATCAAAAACAGTTAAAAAGATATTTGGAACTGAAAAACAAAAACAATAGATCAAAAAAAGAAGAAGAAAGAATGCTCGAACTTGAAAAAGAAATAAATAAATATCGAGATTATGAGCTTCCTTTTTAGGAGAATAGGAGAATTATATGGCAAGTTTAAATAAAAATGATAAGGCAGGTAAAAAAACAAAAAAAGAGCCAAAAGAAGATAATGCTGTATCAAATGCTTTTAAAGAGACAATAAAAGATTATTTAGATAATTATTCAAAAGAAAATCCTATGTTTGCTAGTAAATATTCTAACAAGAACAAATCTATTGATGAATGCTGCAATTTTATAATTAACGAAGTTAAAAAAATGGGAGTAATGGGACTAACTGATAATGAAGTATTTTATCTAGCTAGACATTACTATGAAGAGGAAAAAATCGAAGTAAGCAAACTACCTTCTGGATTGAAAGTAGTTGTTAATCATCACGTTGAATTAAGCGAAGAAGAAAAAAAGAAAGCTCATGAAAAAGCCGTTCATGATTTCGAAGAATCTGAAAGAAAAAAACTTGAAGAAAAGAAGAAGAAAGATGAAGAAAAAGAAAAGCTTAAGAAAGAAAAGAAATTAAAACAAAGTAACGATAATATGCAAATGTCTTTGTTTGATTTGTTAGGAGAATGATTATGGCACATCGTTGTGATTTTTGTGACCGAATTGAACTTCGTGAAAACAAAATAATTAGAATTGTAACAGCTAAACACAAAGAAAAAAAAGAAGATGTCTATTATGAAGAATTAGAAAGTGAAAAAACTTTTGGACGTTATGTTATTTATTCTTATATGGCAGGATATCTTGTAACCTTTCCTAATGAACGTATTAGCAAATATGGGATTATACCTGAACAAGATTTTGAAGAATATTATCAATTAAACTTAAATTGTTCATCTAATTTAGAAAATAGAAAAGATGAATTTAAAAAGATTGAACAAATTCATCCTGAACTCCATTACCTTTTAAAGAAAATCAGTGAAAGCGATACGTATAAAGTGATTAACAACACTAGTTTATTTGCGATTATTAGAAAATATTGGAAACATCCTGAATTAGAAAATTTAATAATGTATGATCAATTAAGTTTAGCAAGGGATGAGAGATTTTATAAACTTTCGAAATCTAAATTGAAACAGATTCTTAGTTATGTTAAAGATAACTATAAAAAATATAAATCAATGACATATAACAATATTCTTTTCGCTATCAAAAATAACATTCCCTATGATTCAGTAGATAACTTTAAAAAGTGTAAAGGTAATTTGTTTCTATTCAAATACCTTTTAAAGCAAAAAGTATCTTTTGAATATTATACTGACTATTTGGAAATGGCAAAAAAAGCTGGACATGATTTAGAAAATCGATATTGGAAATTTCCAAACAATTTAGTAAATTCACATAATAAAGTGATAGAAGAATAAAATAACATAAAGCAAGTAAAAAATCTAATTATGTTAGCACAATTAAGTGCGGTTTCAAAAAATGTTTTAAAGAGTCAATGCTCAACAATCAATGGTTTTACTTTTTATATTCCACAAGATTATAACGATATTGCAGACCAAGCAAAAGAATTAAACCAATGTTTGATTAGAGCAGGGTATGTAAAAAAAGTTATTAAGCAGGAATCTATTCTTATTTTTGTTAAACAAGGGAATAAAAGAATCGGGACAATTGAAATTGATTATTCAAAAAAAATACTCCAAGCATATGGAAACGAGTTAGATAGAAATCATTGTTCTTTATCAGAAGAAATACTTCAAGCTGCTAGAGAATATATTAAAAAATTAACAGTAAGAAGAAAAAAATATAAAATTCCTGACACAATCTTTTTCAAAGGACTTTATGAAAATGATTCATCATTTAACAAAATTAAGTTTGAAGAAGGAAAAACGTATTGTACTGAAACTACTGATGAAGAATTAGAAAAAATCGGTTCAAAAGCAATGGCTTCAAACAAAGTATTTCACTTTTGTAAAGATGTTGAAGATGTAAAAGGCTGGATATCTAATCCATCATCTTATGCAATTGTAATAGCAAAAGGTCCTATAGTAAGTAGAGGAACTGCATTTGGATCAAACAAAATTAAAATTAAAAAAATAATGACAACAGAAGATGTTGCACTAGCTTTATTAGCTAAAAATTTGATTATTGAATAAACATTTAGGAGGAAAAAATAATGGAAACAATAAAATCAAAATTAGTATTACAAATTATCAATTTATGTGATGAAAATGAAAAATTAAAATCGGAAATTAAAAGATTAAAAGAAGACAAACCTGAAAAGATTGATGAATCTTTAATTGATTCTATAAAAGAAAATTTAATGGTTGTAGGAATGAAAGAAGTTTGTGGATATCGCACTATATTTAATTTTCCAGATGAAATTTTTAATAATGACACTAGACAATTTATTCCTTTTGAATCGTGGTTTACAGGAATAACTAGAGGATATTCATATAATGAACTTCCAAAGTATATTTTGGACAATATGGGATTTAAAGATGTTTTAAAACTATTTAGACCTTACTTAAAGAAGAAATATGAAGAACTCAAAAACAGTAAACAAAGTGAAATTATGGAGGAAGGCAAAAATAAATGAAAAAGAAGTATAGAGTAACATACAATTGGCATTCAGGCGAATGCTTTGGTGTTACTCAAAAAAATGTAAATATTTTCGTAATTTCAGATGAAGATTTGAGTGATTGGAAAAAAGATTTTGAAAAAATTCAAATCGATGGTTCTTATAATTCTATCGATAATATGGAAGTGATAGAAAATGACAAATAAGAAACATATGGTTCAATTTAGCGGTGGTAAAGATTCCACCGCTATGCTTAACCTAATGATTGAAAAAGGAATGCAAATTGATGAAGTAGTTTTCTTCGATACTGGATGGGAATTTGATAGCGTTTATGCAAATGTAGATATTCATGAAAAAAAGTGTAAAGAACTAGGAATTAAATTCACTAGATTATATCCATCAAAGCCATTTGACTATTTAGCTTTTGAAAAAGAGGTTCATAAAAAGGATGGCACAGTACAAAAAGGTTATTCATGGTGTGGTGGATTATGCAGGTGGGGAACTACCGAAAAATTAAAAGCACTTGAAAAGTATTGTAAAGGATCAATCGAATATGTAGGGCTTGCTTATGATGAACAACAACGAATTGCAAAAGAAAGAAAGGGAATAAAAAAATTTCCATTAAATGATTGGCAAATGACTGAAGCAATGGCTTTAAATGATTGTTATAATCGCGGTGTAATGTATCAAGAAGGAGAATATAGATTATATGATTTACTAGTTCGTGCATCTTGTTATTGTTGTGGAAATAAGAATCTAAAAGAATTAAAGAATATATATCATTGTTTGCCATGCTATTGGGAAAGATTAAAAGAAAAACAAAGTAAAACAGATAGACTATATAAAAAAATAGGAATAGATGCCTTAGAACATCGCTTTGAGGAGGAATTGTTATAATGAAGGTATTATTAAACAAACCTGTTTTAGAAGATTGAAGGAGTGGTAATATGACATTAACAGGAGCGATAATATTAACAATTGTTATAAGCATTTTAGTTAGTTGTATAGCTTGTTTTATGAGCATTAAAATTGATGAAGAAGATACAATAACTAAAAAATCAATAATTAGTTTTATAGTAATCTTAGCACTATCATTAGGTATTAGTATTCCACTAGAAACTGATTGTTATAATAGTCAATATGAGACTATTGTTTATGAAATAAAATCATTAAAAAATGAAGTTGGTGCATCAGGAAGATTTTTTCTAGGTAGTGGGCATATTGAGACTCGAGCATATTACTTCTTTTATGTTGAATATGATAAAGGTTATAGAATTGAGAAAATTCCAACTTCAAACACATATATAACCGCACTAGAAGAAAGCAAATATGATGCGCCTGTATTTACTAACAAGAAAAATAAAGGCGAGTGGTGTGATTATTATATGATTTACATTCCACAAGATTATATTGTGTTTGAATTTAATATTTAAGGAGAAAAAATATGAAAACAACTAAAGTATTATTATATTGTACCAAAGGAAAACCTTATTTATTCAAAGAAGATAATGGCGAATTCTGCTTATCTTATAAACCATTAGCATTAGATACCTTAAATGGTAAAATTGTTGCAAAATGCGAAGTAGAAACAGAAGAAATTAGCTTAAGTGGCTATCCTTATTATGAAGATTGTAGTGTTAATTTATTTGATACTTCTACATTAACAAATGATGAATTACTTTGTGAAAGTGGACTAAGCGAAGAAGAATTAGAAAACTATTTGACTAGCGATAAAGGATATGCTCTATATATAACTAATTTAGAATTATTTGAAAAACCACGACTATTGAATTATTTCTTTAAAGGTAAATTAGGTAGCGAAAACTCTTTAGTTGAAGTTACAAAAGCTCCGCAAAACATGATGTATGTATATACAAGTTTTGAATTGCCAGAAATTGTAGAAACAGAATATGTTTTAATCTCTATACGTCCAGAATGGCTATGCAAAATTTTAAATGGAGAGAAAACTATTGAAGTAAGAAAAAAAGTTTTAAAGGAGATGTTACCTAATGAATAAAGAAATACGAATGATAACGCTAAATAGAATAAAGCAATGTAAATTAAGAATATTCGTAGCCGAAGATGAAGATTGGGTTAATTGGAAAATAGTTAGAGCAAACGAAAGAGCAATTGAACATTACATGAAAGATTATTCTAAAGAGCAACAAAGAGAATTAAATGAGTTAATTCGATGGGATAATGATAATTGCGTTTCAAATTTAGAAAAATATGGTTGGAAAGTTATAAGAGAGGAAAATAAAAAATGAATAATAAAAAAGGCTTAAAAAAGTTAAACTTAAATAAAAATTTAGAAATGAATGAAGATTTTAAAAAGGAAATTACATCTGCAGAAGGAGGGAGATATAACTATTTTGATTACGATTTTCAAACAATCGAAAAAATAGCTAAAGTTGATCCAACAGCTGATGAATTTACATACAACAATGCTGCAACATTAGTTCAAGCATTGTTTCCAGAATATCTTATATGTAGTGGTCTATTTGATTGCTTTGTTATATTTAAAATTGGCAATGGATATAGAGTTAATCCACCTAAATATTGTTATTCAAATTTAGCTAGTTACTTAAATAATAATGAAGCCAAAAAATATAATTTGTTGATTGAAGAAATTATTGATTTATTCAAGAAAAATAATATTGCTTACAACAAGATATGGGATGAATTATTAAACAAAGTAAACAACAAAAGCAAAGAGGAGAATTAAATAATGGTTGATGAAGAAATTTTTTATCAAAAGGGCGAAATAGTACTTTATCAAAATGGCAATAGATTTGAACTTGGTGAGGTAAAAGAAGTGTGTGCTAACAATGATGGCACATATGATTATAGAGTTTGGTATCATACAGGAGATACATCTGCTAGAACTCCAAGTAGATGTTTGCATAAAATTACTAATTTGTATGCATTTAGCATTAAAAGAAATCGAGTTGATGCTAATGAGTAAAAAAGATTTACTATCAATAATATTTTTAATTCTTGGAATGTTGTTTGCTATTTCATCTATACTAGCAATAGTGTGTATTTGTTATTCTCAAACAAAAAAAGAATTGTTTGACACTAAATTAGAATTATTAAAAAAGCAAAGTAAATATAAAAAAGTAAAAGAGAAACAAGCGTTTAAAATTGTTAGTGAATTCATTAAAAAGTATTATCCATTTAGATATGGTAAAAACTGGGATAAGAAGCACGGAAAGATTGATTTTACTTTAGGCGGACACGCTTTAGAAGAATGGATTGATTACTTTGCTGATGATGAAGTAGACATTGAAAAAAATGTAAAAGAATTTGAGCAAAATAAATGACTAATATAAAGAGTAATAGAGTATTTAAAAAAAATATGATATACTCATTGCGAGCGCGAGGTACTGAAATGAAAAACACAAAAATAACTTGGTGTGATGCAACTTTAAACCCTGTTATTGGTTGCAAACTAAATTGTCCATATTGCTATGCTAAAGTCATGAATAATCGCTATGGATTTATTGATAATTGGAATGATTTATTATTTATTAGTGATAGATTAAAACAATTAAATACAGTTTATCCAAAATCTATATTTATGAATTCAATGTCTGATATTGCTTTTTGGGAAAACGAATGGATTGAAAAAGTATTTAGCTCAATGAAGATTAACTCTAAAAATGAATATATCTTTCTTACAAGAGATGCTGCAGCAATTAGAAAATTTGGAATATATCGTAATTTTGAGTTGATGTTATCGAATAAGATATTTTTAGGATTGACAATCACAAATCAAGATGAAATATATTCTTTAGATGAATGTGAGCCTGATTTTGTTGCATTTGAGCCTTTAGCATCAGAAATTACAACTTTAGACTTTAGCAATTATAATTCAATCAAAGTTATAATAATTGGCGCTGAAACAGGCAATAGAATTCAAAAAATAGTTACAAATAAAATGTGGGTTCGACAATTAGTACAAAGCGCCGATAAAGCAAATATAAAAGTATACATGAAAGATAGTTTAAAATCTTTAATGGGTGCCGAGTTTAGGCAAGATAATCTCCCTTGGACAATACACAAATAAAAAAAGACTGTGTTAACCATTCTTTAATAGTTTGGTTTTCACGGTCTTTTTAATTGCTAATTAGTTTTCCATTGTTGAGCCTACTTTTTGTTTATCTTGTTGGTCGGAATTTATAGTAGATAAGTATTTATTTAAACTGAGTAGGTCATTTTTATTAAGATTGTTTGCATTACACCATTGAATGTAGCTTTCACATTCTTCTTTTAATGACATTGATTATTTTCTCCTTTCCTTAAGCCATTTTTATGAAATGAGCGCCCATAAAATCGAATTTGATTGCTATGTTGTTATCTTCTAAGAAGTCTAAGAAATCTTTATCGTTTTCAATTTCTTGTTTGCTACTTCCGAAATCAATAAGAGAAGAGAACTCTTCGCCAATATCGATATTTTCGTATAATTCACTATTAACAGTGGATTGAATATTGTTTCTTAAACTATTAGTTAAATTTGTCATTGTTTTCACCTCCTACCATAATTTGTTTGATATCTCTAGACAGATCTGTTATGTTAACATCTTCGTCTTTGATAAAACTTCTTAATGTTTCAGCTATATCATCTTCACTATAGTTTTTGCAAATGATAAAATCTTCCTCATAATCATAACTTTCACCATTGAATGTATAGAGACTAACTTCATTATTGTAATCATAATATCTAATGATAACCTTTTGGCTTTGATATACAATTTTTATCTCTTGAATTGAATAGTAGAAGCCATTAGTTTGAATTGTTTCTTTGCTTGCATTAGTCTTTGCTAGTTGATATTTTTCATCGCTCTCTTCTTGAGAAAAATCTTCTTCTTCAACAGCTACATCTAAATTGTATCTTAAGCTTTCTAACCAAGGCTTTTTTGTTGGATAAAGTGCACTAGCACTATAATCATCTTCAACTACATAAAATAACTT
>CAKPAV010000043.1 GCA_934133115.1 uncultured Bacilli bacterium | reverse complement strand
CTTTGACGAATATAATTAGCGTATGTTTTTAATTGCAAAACATATGCCTCATCATCAATATGTTTAGTTTTGTAATCAATGATTTTAATTTCATCATCTTTAACAATTAATAAATCAATAATACCTTGCACATTATTTACTTCATCAAAAAATGGATATTCTTTTAGTATAGTAGCGTTATTTAAATCATCAAAAACCGATAATTGAAGTACTTTATCAATAAGATGTTTTTGATATTTATCTTCAATAAAACTTGTATCTTTACTAATAAAATCAGTTAATTCTAATAGCAAGTGCAATTGATTACCAAAATTAAGTAATTCTTCATTGATACTTTCATCTAATACTTTTGAGGCTTTTTGATGGGTAATTTCATCTTTAATAACAATATTATGAGTTTTTAAGGTTAATAAATCTTCTTTATATTCTTTAGTGTTTAAATCATTTAACTTAATATTTTCTATCTTTCCTTGTTTAGTTGTTATTGATGTTCCATTATTTTCATAGAAACTAACAAAATCCAAAAATGTTTTAGCTTGTCCTAAAGTGGCGATGTTTTTATATTTAGCTTCATCCACAATTAATATTGATTTTTCTTTTGTCCTTGTTAATGCAACGTAAAAGAGTCTCATTCTTTCTGAAATCGTTAAAGTTTTGTTAACTTCATCGTTAATAAAATTCAATATACTTGTATAATTATCTTTATCATTATTAACAATTGGCAAAATAAGCCCAAGTTGATTACTAGTCTTAAACGATGACATATTTCCGCCTGAGCGGAAGAAATCACTTGTTAAGCTTGGAAAATAAATTATAGAAAACTCTAAACCTTTAGATTTATGAATTGTCATTAATTTAACAACATCGGTCATATTATCATTAATTGGTGTCTCAATATCAATATCCTTATCTTTAATAATTAAAAGATATTCTAAAAAATCATCAAAAGAATAATTTAATGATTCCATTGTTTTCGATACATTAATAAGTCGATCCAAAATGATTTCGTTATCTTTCACATTTCCAATTAAAATTAATTTATTATAAACATCTAAAGTGTTAAAAAGTTTTATTACTACTTCCGATAATGATATTTTATCAATAAAATCAGCAATATTTTTCATATCCAAATAAGCTGAAGTATTTAATAAATTATTACTCATAACTAAATCATAAATATCGCTATCGTTAGTTTGATAAATGAATGAGCGTAATAATCCAACTAAATTATGTTTAAAACGAGTATCATATGTTTCTTTATTTATTGAAGAAATTACTGTTAAAGCATTAACAAATAAGTTACCAATTTTTGATGACATTACTGATCCATCTTTATAAGATTTAAGTGGTATTTGATAGTTATCAAATACTTTTTTATATGTATCAAAGCATTTTCTTTTATCCGTTAATATAGCAAAATCACTAAATTGACATGGGCGTAGTTTTTTGTCATTTTTATCATAAACCAAATATCCATTATTAATTTTAGAAATAATATCTTCAGCGACTAGTTTAGCCTCTATTTCTTCTGATTTATCTTTTAATTCATCGCTATTATAGATTATCTTTTCAATGTTATTATTTTGAGCACTAGAGCCTAAAGTATCGTAATCTTTATTACCAGATATAGCAATATGATCTATTTTATAATCTACCGCACCATATTGTTTAGACATTATTTTCGAAAACATTATATTTAAATCATCGATAACTTCGTGTCTACTTCTAAAATTGTAACTTAAGTCAATTTTTTCTCCGCCATCATTATTTTTATAACTTTCATACTTTCCTTGAAAAATATCACAATTAGCGTTTCTAAAGGAATAAATAGATTGTTTAGTATCTCCAACCATGAAAACATTATTATTACCTAATGCTTGAATTAAACTTTCTTGAATATCTGAGGTATCTTGATATTCATCAACCATAATAAATCTAATATGGGATTTAAGTTCGGCATTAATTTCTTTATCCTTAACTAACTCTAAAGCCATTTTAGCAATATCCGCGAAGGTAAAAGAACACTTTTCAAATTTAAATTTGCTAAGCATTTCATCTAATTCAATGGCAATATCAAATAATACATTATAAGCATTTTTATATTCTTCATTAGTTAGAAATTCTTTAATAGTTTTAGAATCACCCATTTTAACTATTTTTGTTTTTATTGGCTTAACTATGTCATCCATGATTAAAGATTTGAGCGCTTTGTCTTCTTCACTTAACCCACGAAATACTGGAAGTTTTAAATTGCTCAATTTCCAAAAGAAATCATCATAAGTTGAAGATAACATTATTTCTTTTAACTTTTCATTTATCGCATCACTTACATCGCTATTTTCAAATCCATTACATGCACTTAAACATTCTTCAAAAGTATTATTAGCAATGCTTCGTACTTTATCTAATAGCATTTCAATATAAGCATCATCAAACACTTCTTGACATTTATTTTTTAAAAACGCTTCTTTATCAACTTTTAAATCACTCAAATCAAGGATTGATATTATATAATCCTTAATTGGCTGATCATTTTTAACCACAAAATCTTTTATAAGTTTAATAAAATTCAAATCATTTTCTTCATATTTGCGGTTAAATATTTTATCTAAATATTCATATTGTTTAATTTTAATTATATTTTCATCAATAATCGAGATATCTTTAGGCAAAGAAAAGAAATAACTATATTTTTTTACTAAAGACAATGCATAAGCATCGAATGTTGTTACATTACTTCCTTCTATTTGATCCGCTAAAGAGAAAAGGTTATCTTTACGAAGTGCCGCAACAATTCGATCTTTCATTTCATGCGCCGCGGCATTAGTAAAAGTTAGTACTAATAATTCATCAACATTGGCTTCTTTATTTTTAATAATACGAAACATTCTTTCAGTTAATACTGCAGTCTTACCAGATCCCGCTCCGGCGGATACAATAGTATTTTTACCTCTAGTGGTAATTGCGTATTCTTGGTCACTAGTCCACGCCATTAGTCATCTTCTCCTTTCGTATTAATATAAATATAATCTTCTTTTTCAACGCCACATATATCTTTAAATGGGCAAAACTTGCAAACGGAATCTTGTGAATTATTTATAATTTTTGGATTAATTATAAAATCTCCTTGTTTTATTTTTTCATCAGCATAAATGAAATTATCTTTTGTTAATGATATGACATTAGCAAAATCTTCTTTGCTAAATGTTTTGGCATGTTGCGTGAAAGATACTCCATCTTTTTTTAAGCCATAAGATTTAATATAGTTTGAAGAAGCATAAGATGCATCAAATGTTTTTATTTTATCAATTTCATTAGTGGTTTCTCCCATAAGTTTATAATGATTTTGATAAAAACTTTCTACATTATCTAAAGGTACACCAATACTATCAATAGTAATCTTTTGAATATAAAAGCCAATTAATTCTTTATTTTTAAAGACATCATTATCATCTAAAAGTAAGGCATAAGTTGGTAATTGCATGGAAAAACCAAATTTCACTTCATCTTTTATAAAAGTTTCTGAACCTGTTTTATAATCAATTATTACATAATAATCATGAATGAAATCTGTTGTAATCATTATTTTATCAATTTGACCATAAATTGATACTTCATCATTTAGATTTTTATAAAAAGTTTGTTCATGTTTAATATCTTTTAAATTCATGAATTTTAATTGCTCTAATAATATTTGGCACAAAACTCTTAAATCTTCTTTTTTCTTATCAAGTATTACTTTTTCGCTATTCATAAATTTATAATCGCTTTGTTCTACTAATGCATTAAACGTATTATCAAAATCAAAATCACTATCATAAACATGGCGTAAAACATTATGAAATAATGTGCCTAGTGCTTGAGCAAAAGTTACTTCATAATCATTAAGTTTTAAGACATTTGTTAAATAATATTGGAATTGGCATTGAAAGAAAGATTTGATTTTTGAATAAGAATAACGTCTTTTTGGTTCATATTGATAATTCTTTACCTTAGTAAAGGCATGGCTATAAGAAAAATAAGGAATATCCACTAAACGCATATAAGAATGACGTAAATCACTATCAAAATTATATTTGCGATATAAATCATTAAGTTTAGCAAGATTTCTTTTAGCTTCTTTTAAAGAATATATGCTTTCTTCTTGTGGAGCGCATATTTTAAGTCCAAGTTCTTTTATTAAACTCGATGGATAAAGAATCTCACTGTTATTATCATATGGGAATGTTATCACTAAATGTTCAGTATTGGTTATAAAATCTATTACTTTATTTTTACTTACTTGATTATCATCAATGCTTGTTGATAATCCAAGACGTTTCTTTAAATCATTAGATAAATAATCATCATCTTTTTTTACTTTTGGATACTCACCTTGATTAAATCCTAGTAAAAAATAATATTTATTATCATTACTAATTGGTAAAGATTCATTTATTTTAATAAATTGAGAACATTTATCAACAACACTTATATTTTTTAATATTGCTTTTAAAAAATATAATTGGTTAGTTTTATTGAAAATAGTTTCAATTTTATAGTCATCAATAATTTGTATAATTTTTTTAACATCTTCATTATCATCAAACTCATGGTGCAATTTAAAATCATCAATACCCACTGAAGCAATTTCTTTTAACAATAAATTAATATTAGGAATGTTGATATAAGAAGTTTTACCGCTTATTAAATGTGGCAATTCAAATTGTTCACACATTTTGTTCATTGCAACATAATACTTATCACTATTTATAATTAATTCAATATCTTCTTGTTTAATACCCGATTCTATTAATTTAGAAATTTCATTAAAAACAAAAAACAATTCATCATTAATATTATTAAATTCATTAATTATTGGTTTTTTTAATCCCATTTCATAATTAATATAGTTAATGCTTTCACCAAATAATTTATTTAATTCTTTGTCATTTTGACCATATCCGATGACATAAATATCTTTATTGGTAAATATGTGTTTGGCATATGGAAAATAATTAACACATTCTTTTTCTTTTAAATGTTTTTTAAGTGCAAAAAGTTGATGAATTTTTTGAGATTCATCATCACTTAATAAATTTAAATTATCGATATATATTTTGGCATTATTATAGTTAGTATTTAAACTATTCATAGCTTCTATTATTGCTTGATAACTATATTCACCATCTAATTGTTTAATTACTTCATCTTTAGTAAAGATTTTAATATTTGCCACTTTATTTTGACGTAAAATTTTAAGCAAATCAAAATGATAATGCCTTGGCGCAATTACGATGTAGTTTTTACTTTCTATATTAATGTTCATATCCGCTATCCTCAGTAAAATTATACTTTTTTAAGCGTAAAAAAACAATAGTATGTACTACATACTATTGCTTATGATCTTATAAGAATACATTTTCCCTATATAATCGAGCATAGACACATTTCTAATTTAACTTAATGGATAATAAATTAATATTCTTATAAGTTATTTAGATATAGTTTCTTGTGCACTTTTTAAAATTATTATATTGGGATTGTTTTTAATCAAATTACTTTCTATTTCAATACATTGCTTTTTTGAATATGGGAATACATTTATTGTAACTAATTTGTCATTTGATAAATATAAATTCATAAATGGCATAGTCCAAATAGGATTTTTATCATGCGTTATATAGGCAAACTCAATAAATTCAATATCCTTTAAATTAACATTAATTTCTTGTTGAAAGCATAAAGATTTTGGTGCTAAATTCTTTTTCACATTTATTTTTTGCTTTATAAATAATTAATATACCTATAGTTCTTATACCGGATGTTAAATATATAAGGCAAGAATTAATTAAGCATAATAAAAGCCAAAATAACATCATCCCTTCAATTATAAAAAAGATAGTAAATAAATATGGTGCAAACATAAAAAACATATTTAAAATTGCCGCAGCGCTTTTACCAATATATGTTTTTTTAGCGTTTTCTTGCATTCCAAACTACCTTCCAATAATAACTACCAATTTAAACAAGTGATAAAATAAACTCATCAATATTAATAAAATTAAAATCATAGTTATGATACTCTAAAAAACATTTCTAAACAACTTTTAATCAAAATAATAATAGTTTTATAAAACAACTTTTTTAGTGCTTTAGTTATATCACTCAAATGTTTAAAAAGGCGAGTCCACTCTATTGAGTAAACTCACCCAGTTTTGCTTATAAAAGCAATTTGCTATTAATTATTTTTGTTTTCTTTTCTAAACTTTCTTAATTATTTTATTTTTTCTTTTCTTCTTTGGTGAGTTTAAACTCGTTATAATCAACAATTTCCCACCAAATTACAATAACCATAAAATACAATACACTAATACCTAAAATGCATAACATTGTGATTGTAAACACTTTTTTAGGAACAACACTTATAATTAATCCATTAGCAAATATGTCAATAAACAATAGAATTAAACTTAAAATTGCTAATAATAAAAACACATAAAATGGAATAATTTTGAAATAATTACAAGGATAATACTCTTTATCTTTAAATTTTATAATTTTTCTAAGTACCGAATCATCCTTAACTCTATATTTATATTTCAATTTTGTTGACATTGGCCTTCTAGTGTCAAGACAGAAAGCAAATGTTATTAATAAAATCGACCATATAGTTCCAACTAAATACAAGAATTCCATATTTTCCCTCCTAAAACCTAAAATTAATTTTTCCCAACCAATAACTAGCTGCATAAGTTGCTGCTGTTGTACCCCCAAAATTATTAGTGCGCTTGTTGTAAAATTTCGAGAAATTCACTTCATCAGTTTCTACATCTAATATAATTATTGTTTTTATAAGAAGATTTATTAGAGTATTTATAATTCTATAACATATTTATTCTATCTTTAATCTTTGCCTTTGATAATAAGTTTTTATCAATTGATAAATAATAGTCTTCGTCAATCGAAATATTTTGTTTTATTAAATATTCTTTTGTCTTTTCTATAACAAAAGAATATTTTGAATCTGATATTTCAGGATTCTTACTGATTATATTTTTCATTTTTTCAAGTAATATTAAAATTGTAAATGTATCAACGCTTTTTTTATGTAATAATTGAACTATAAAGTCGCAAGCCTCTTTTGAATCAACAAGATCAATATATCTATCAGCAAAGAACAGTAATTTTGGACCTTTTTCACAAGCTATCTTTTTTAAGGCAATATCTTTTATCTCTTTTTTCCAAATATTTTCATATTCTTTTGGAACTTTGCACTTATCATATTCTTTGTTATATTCCTTTGTAATAAATAAATGATTGCCATAACATTCAAAAAAAATTTGTTTTCCCTTAATCAAATCCATAAATAATTTCTCCTTATAAAATAGTTCCATATTTTAAAACAAAAGCAAATAACATTTACAATATTTAATAAACTAATCAACGGAAAACCCTTGTTGCTTCAACAGCAATTTTCCATTTTTTATAACGTTCTTCTACTTCTTTATGGCTCATCGAAGGTTTAAATTCACGCTCAATATTACGTGATTTTTTAATTTCTTCTTGTGATTTATAAAATCCTGTATATAAACCAGCAAAGAATGCAGCACCTAAAGCTGTAGTTTCTAAGCAACTTGGAAGTTCAATTGGAAGTTCAATAATATCACTTTGGAATTGCATTAAATAGTTATTTGCTGTGGCACCACCATCAACATTTAATTGATTAATTTCAATATTGCTATCTTTTTTGATTGTTTCCATTAAATCTTTTGATTGATACGCGATTGCTTCTAATGTTGCTCTTACAAAATGATATTTATTTGTAGCTCTAGTTAAACCAAATACTGCCCCACGCACTTGATCATCCCAATATGGTGTACCAAGTCCTACAAAAGCAGGAACAACATACACGCCATTAGAATCATCCACTTTTTGTGCAGAAATTTCACTATCTGAAGCTTTAGAAATTAGCTTCATTTCATCACGTAGCCATTGAATAGCGGCCCCACCAATAAATACTGATCCTTCTAAAGCATAAGTAGTGGTACCATTAATTGACCAAGCTATGGTAGTGAGCAATCCACTTTTAGATATTGTTGGATTCTCTCCGATATTCATAAGCATAAAGCAACCAGTTCCATAAGTGTTTTTAATATTACCTTTATCAAAACACGTTTGACCAAATAAAGACGCTTGCTGATCACCAGCAACACCGGTAATAGGAATGGTTGTTGAGGCAAACATTAAAGTAGCGTCACCATAATGATAAGAACATTCATGAACACTAGGTAACATACATTTTGGAATGTTAAATAGTTTTAATAAATCATCGTCCCATTTTTTCTCGAAGATATTAAATAACATCGTACGCGAAGCATTAGTAATATCAGTAGCGTGAACTTTTCCTAAAGTAAGCTTATAAATAAGCCAACTATCAATCGTTCCAAATAATAATTTCCCTTCTTCTGCTTCTTTTTGTAAATCATATTTATCTAAAATAAAACGAATTTTTGAAGCTGAGAAGTAGGGATTAATTACTAATCCAGTTTTTTCTTTAATAAAATCTTTTTTATCTTCTAAAGCATCACATATTTCTTGTGATTGACGTGATTGCCATACAATAGCGTTACAAACAGGTAACCCAGTTTCTTTATTCCAAATAACTGTAGTTTCTCTTTGATTTGTTATACCAATCGAATCAATATTTTTTAATGTTAAATTAGACCTAATTAATAATTCATTAATTACATCAATTACAGATGTATATACTTCAATAGCGTCTTCTTCGACCCATCCTGATTTCGGATATATGAGCGGAACTTCTCTTTGTGCTTTAAAACGTGGCATTCCAAACTTATCAAATAAGATTGCTCTAGTTGAAGTTGTACCTTGATCAATTGCTAAAACAAATTTTTCCATTTTATCCTCCTAATAACGGTTATTTTGACAACACATTTTATACAATTCTAAATATTTTTCTTTCTTTAAATCACTTTTCTTAAATCTAAATGTCCAGTTACCATCTGCTTCACTTGGAATATTGATACGGACATTTCCATCCATTTCAAGTACATCTTGTGGCATAAAGATAGTAACATCAGCTTTTGACGCTAATAAGGACATTAAAGCTCCTTTAACCAGTTTAGTTTCATCATCAATTTTTAAATAATCCATGATTTGATGTTTAGTATTTTCATTAGCATTTAAGAAATTTTTAAATACATCATTATCATGGGTGCCTAAATACGCTACCGAATGTTCTTTATAATTATGTGGAAGATATTTATGATTCCAATTAGAAAAATCTGCAAATTGGAATATATTTAATCCTGGATATTTTGCATAATCCATTAAATCAAATACATCTTGAGTTAAGATACCTAAGTCTTCGGCAATAATACGATTTTCGACAACTTTATTAAAAGCGTCAATAATTTTAGTTCTTGGTCCTTCTATCCATTTGCCATTTAAAGCTGTACCATCATTCGGATTAATGGCATAATAAGAAGCAAAACCACGAAAATGATCAATACGAATGTAATCGTATAATTTACTGGCATGTTTAATTCTTCTTACCCACCATTTAAAGTTTGTTTTTTCCATGCGCTGATAATTATAAATTGGATTGCCCCATAATTGACCAGTTTTAGAAAAATAATCTGGTGGTACACCCGCTACTAAAGTAGGATGTCCATCTTTATCTAATAAAA
Organism: uncultured Bacilli bacterium; assembly: GCA_934133115.1. The sequence continues at coordinate 585 of CAKPAV010000043.1, read as the reverse complement.
ATTGTTTTTGATTAGCCCAAACATCACATGAATCATAAGATACATAAATTGGTACATCACCAATAATTTTTATTCCCATCTTATTAGCGTATTTTTTAATTCTTTTATATTGGCTAAATGCAAAATATTGAATAGCTACAAAAGAATAAAATAATTCAAAATTTGATTCTTTTAACTCTTTTAAGGCATTTTTATTATGCTTTTTAAATTCACGTGGAAAATCAACCCAACAAACATTTTCATATAAATGTTTTAAAGTCATAAATAAAGCATAATCTTCAATCCAATAACGATTTTGTTTATAGAATCGATCGATTTTACTTTTATCTTTTCTTATTGCTCTTTTTGCCGCTAAATCGAGCAAGATAAAGCGATTATCATATAAATAGCCATAATCTATTCTATTAGTATTTTTCGCTTTGGTATGTTCCTTAATTTCTTCTTCGCTTAGTAAATGATCTTTTTTTAATTGATCTAAGTCAATAAAATAAGGATTAATAGCAAAAGAAGCATAGCTTTGATATGGCGAATCTTTAAAACCCGTTGGGTTCATTGGAAGAATTTGCCAATATTTTTGACCAGCAT
>CAKPAV010000042.1 GCA_934133115.1 uncultured Bacilli bacterium | reverse complement strand
CAACTGATAACACTGATGAAAGATTTAAACTATTTGCAAAAGCAGAATACGAATTATTATGGAATGTACATATTATTTCTCCTGCATATATGCAAGGTCAAGGCTGGTCAGTAACAATCTCTAAACTTGCTGGTTATGAGACACCATCTGCAGCTTATGGATTAAGTTCTTACAAATTAAAAGGCGTTTACTCATTAACAACTGTTATGGGTGGTGCTGAACGTAAGGCCGCTAAAGCATTATTTGAATCAAACAAAAAAGCTGCTTTAGCAAATTCTAGCTATACAATCTATGATTAATAGATGAAACTAGAACTATCTAGTTTAAAACAAAAAAACTTTTCTGAGATTAGGTCTAATCGATCTAATCTCTTATGCATTTTTAAGGAAGCACAAGGAGGAAAATAATGGAAACATTTTTGATAGGATATACCATTATTGCGTTGCTATTAATATTCGTTATATTCGTTGTTCTAGTATCGCATAAGGTTATATTTAAAAATAACCAAAAAATTCAAAGCATATTTGCTCATCCTTTATTAATTTATTCATTAAAAAGAATTGGTTCTGCTTTGATTTCTATTATGTTAGCTATTACAGCGACATATTTACTACTACGTTTAAAAGATCCAACTGCAATTTGTAAGGCTACAATTGGATCATGGGATAAAATTCCAGAAGATTTAAGAACAGTACGTTGCAATGAAGTTTTAAGAAATTTAGGACTATATGGTGATTCTTTTGGAGAAATATTAGGACAAATCTTAAATTATTATTACAAAATTTTACCTTTCCCAAAAGTTGTTTGTACAGAAGATGTATTAGATGCAGTTACTAATGCTGCTGGCGAAACTATAAGTTATGTTAATGTTCATGACTGCCGTACATTTATTATGGATTTAGGTAAATCATATTTCTTACCAGGTTATAAGAGCCCATATGTTATTGATATTATTTTCCAAGAAAAAATGATTCACTCATTTAGAGTTGGTATCTTAGCGGTTGTTATTGAACTTGCTATTGGTTATCCACTTGGGGTAATGATGGCGAAACATAAAGATGGTGTTGTGGATAAGATAGGTAAAGCTTATATTATTTCCATTGATGCTATCCCGGGTATTGCTTATTACTATATTTGGCAATTACTTTTAGTTTATGTTATTGGTTTACCAAATCAATATGATGCAAATAACTTTGTAAGCTGGTTAGCTCCTGCACTTACTATGGGCTTAACTGGTATGGCTGGTATTGCTCTTTGGGTAAGAAGATTTATGCTTGATGAATTCAACTCAGATTATGTTAAATTTGCAAGAGCAAAAGGCTTATCTGAAAATAGAATTATGTACACTCACGTTTTAAGAAATGCAATCGTACCTTTAGTTAGATCAATTCCTTCTGCGGTATTAGGTGCATTACTAGGCTCATTCTATATTGAAAATATTTATAGTATTCCAGGATTAGGTGGATTATTGATTACCGCTAATAGCGCGAACGATACTTACGCTTTACAAGGTATCGTTGTTGTATCAGCATTAATATCAATTGTCGCTTACCTCGCTGGTGATATTGTTACTGCTATTGTTGACCCTCGTGTCAGCTTGACGTCGGATTAGGGGGTGGAGTAAATGGCAAAAAATATTGAGGATATCATTGAATTTGATAACAAAGAATTATTTACAATTGTCGGTAATTCTGATGATGAAGCCGAAAAATTAGATGAAACTCCTTACTCTTATTGGGGCGAAACATTTAAACAATTGTGGAAAAATCCTTTGACTATTGTTTGTATTGTTATTTTAGGATTATTGGTTTTAATGGCGTTCATTGGACCATTAATTCAACAATATGAAGTTATTGGTACAACTAGAGAAGTGTTCTCTGGTCGTGCTTATGAAGGACCATCTGCGGAACACTTATTTGGTATTGCTGGTGGACAAATGGGAGCTTACTCTGAACTAGACCTTTGGACATTAGTATGGAGAGGAACACAACTATCGTTACTCCTTGGCACAGTTGTTGCTCTTATCGATACTTTCTTTGGCATTTTAATTGGTTCTATGTGGGGATATTTCAAATGGTTAGACCCTATCTTAATTGAATTACGTAATTTTATTAATAATATTCCTTCAATCTTAATTTATATTTTATTAATGCAATTCTTAACTCGTTCATTCTGGACAATTGTCTTAGTACTTTGTGCCTTTGGATGGATGGGACTTGCTGGCTTTATTAGAAACCAAATTATTATTATTCGTAATCGTGAGTATAACATTGCTTCACAAACTCTTGGTAGTTCAGCAAAAGCAATGATTACTCATAACTTATTACCTTATTTAATTTCTGTTATCGTTACAGTTGTTTCTACGGCAATTCCTGGCGCAATTTCTTCAGAAGTTGGCTTAGCTTACTTCAACTTAAGCTTCAATGCCGCAGAAAAAGTTACATTAGGACAAGTATTAACACTTGCTGCTAGTGACCCACAATGGGCAAGCCATCCGCATATCTTATTTGCTCCGATGGTTGTCATGGTGCCACTTACAGTTTGTTTCTTCTATTTAGGTTTAGCTTTAGCGGACGCTACTGATCCTAAAAACCATCGCTAGGAGGTAAAAATTATGGAAAAGAAAAAAGTTCTTGAAGTAAAAGACCTAAGCGTTGGATTCGTATCGCATGGTAAAAAAATGTCTGTTATTCGTAACATCTCTTTAGATGTTTATGAAGGCGAAACATTAGCTATTGTTGGTGAATCTGGATCTGGTAAATCAGTATTTACTAAAACATTTACTGGTATGTTAGATAGTAATGGATTTATTTCTAATGGTAGCATTATGTTCGGTGATTTAGATTTAACAACTCTAAAAAAATCTGAAGAATGGGCGGGAATTCGTGGTAAAAGAATTGCTACAATTTTCCAAGACCCAATGACTTCTTTAAACCCTTTATTCTCTATTGGTTATCAAATCTCTGAAGTATTACGTTTACATCATGGATTAAGCAAAGAAGAAGCTAAAGAAGAAGCTATTAATTTACTTAGAAAAGTTCGTATCCCAGAACCGGAAAAAAGATATAATGATTATCCTTTCCAATATTCTGGTGGTATGCGTCAACGTGTTGTTATTGCTATTGCCTTAGCATGTCGACCAGAAATTCTTATTTGTGATGAACCAACAACTGCGCTTGACGTAACAGTACAAGCACAAATCTTATCACTTATTAAAGAATTACAAAAAGAATATAAATGGACAACAATATTTATTACTCACGATTTAGGCGTTGTTGCTAATGTTGCTGATCGTGTTGCGGTTATGTATGGTGGCCAAATTGTTGAATACGGAACTGTTGAAGATATATTCTATCGTTCCGCGCATCCATATACTTGGGCATTATTATCTTCTCTTCCTCAATTAGGAAGTAAAGATGAACCATTAAGCTATATTCCAGGTAACCCTCCAACATTTACAAGCGAAATTATTGGTGATGCATTCGCAGTAAGAAATAAATATGCAATGCGTATCGATTTTCTTATTGATCCACCAATGTTTAAAATAAGTGATACACATTCAGCAAAGACATGGTTACTTGATCCACGTGCTCCACATATTGAAAAACCAGCACTTATTAAAAACTTATCAAAGCGTATTAAAGAAGTATCTAGTGAAATTCAAAAAGATTTAGAGATTGGCGGTGAACATCATGAGTAATGAAGTTATAAAGTATGTTGATGTACATCATCAAAATAATCGCCGTGATGTCTTAGTATCTTTCCAAAATGTCAAAATTTCATTTAAACATGGTATTTATGAAAGAGTTATTATTAAAGATTTAAATCTTGATATTTATAAAGGCGAAATTCTTGGTCTTGTTGGTGAGTCTGGTAGTGGTAAGACCACCATTGGTAGAGGTTTAATTCGTATTATTCCTATTTCTGGCGGACAAATTCTTTATGGAGATAATAAAGAAGTAATTTCAGGAAAAATTGGCAAAGAAAAAGAAAGAAATTTAAAAACTAAAATTCAAATGATTTTCCAAGACCCTTCAGCTTCTTTGAATGATCGTAGTAATGTTGATTATATTATCTCGGAAGGATTAAGAGCTTTCCACTTATATAAAGATGAAGCAGATCGTCGTCAAAAAGTCGAAAAAATGATTCGCCGTGTTGGTTTAAGTGTTGAGCACTTAAAACGTTATCCACATGAATTCTCTGGTGGACAACGTCAACGTATTGGTATTGCGCGTTGTATGATTATGAATCCAGAATTAATTATTGCTGATGAACCTATTTCAGCGCTTGATGTATCAATTCGTGCACAAGTATTAAATTTGATCAAAGAATTTAGAGAAGAACGTGGATTAACCGTATTATTTATTGCTCACGATTTATCAGTTGTAAAATATATTTCGGATCGTATTGCGGTTATTTATCAAGGACGTTTAGTAGAATTATGTCCTGCTGATCGTTTATTTGAAGTTCCACTTCATCCTTATACAAAATCTTTATTATCTGCGATTCCTTTACCTGATCCAGCAATTGAAAAGAACAAAGTTTCATTTGTTTATGATCCAAGAGTTCATAATTATACTAGTGATGATCCAGCAGATTTTTATGAAGTTGAAAAGCATCACTATGTCCGTTGCAATTTAAAAGAATTAAAGAAATATAAAGAAATTATCGCTAGTTTGAAGGAAGGTGCTAAACATGAATAAGAAAAAGTTTTGTAAAATATTCTTTCCAGTGTTAGGCACAGTTGCGGTTGTTACTGGAATATATTGGGCATTAATTGAATTTTCTTTAAAAGATCTTCAAAACATTGGTTATATAAGTTTTAGATATGAAAAAAATTCTGAAAACAAAAATACTGATGCTTATATTACTGCCATTAACCAAGATAAAAATTATCCTTCATATTTTGAAGTTCCAAAGCAATTAAAAGGACACAAAGTTGTTGGCATTGATGCTCAAGCATTTTATGGCTTAAATCGTCTTAAAACAGTAGTTTTACCTAAAAGTGTTTCAGTAATTGGTGATCAAGCATTTGGCAATTGCGTTAATCTTAAAAAAGTAATTGTTAAAGGAGAATTATCTTCAGTTGGTGTTGATGTGTTTGCGGGATCAGATAACTGGGAATATAAATCAATTACTGATGAATATGGTGATAAGTTCATTATGTTTGAAGATTTCCTATATAAATATGATGGAGAAATTGCTAATAATACTATCGTAAAATCTGAAGAAGATAAAGGTAGTAATGAAATTGCTAGCAAACAATATTTATATATTCCTAGTGAAGTAAAAGAATTATGTTCAGGATCATTTAAAGATCAACCTGGTATTGTTGGTGTTGAATTACCAGCTAAATATACACAATTACCAAAAGAAGTATTTGCTAATTGCCGCAATTTAAAGTCTGTTGACCTTAAAAATGTTACGAAAATTAATGATAGTGCTTTTTCTGATTGTACTAGTTTAGAGACTATTGATTTATCAAAAGTAACCTCTATTGGTAGCAGCGCATTTAATAATACTAATATTAGTTCAATCACATTATCTAATGAGTTAACTACTATTAATAATTCGACTTTTGCTAATTGCTTAAATTTGGGTAATGTTACAATTCCTACAAGCGTTACAAAAATTGATGACTATGCATTTGCTAATGATGAAAGTATTACTGAAATGTCTTTAAGTGATAATGTTACTTTTTTAGGTATTGGTGCTTTTAGCAATACAAGAATTAAAACTTTTAAAACACCTAAACTCATTCAAACTATTCCAGATGAATTATTTATGGGAGATACTGCTTTAGAAAGCATTGAATTAGTTAAAGAAGAAGATATGATTCAAACAAAAAGTGTTGTTTATAATGAATTTGACGCCACACAAACAGAAAAAGATGCCTATGGAAATGATTTATATGTTTATTCTTATACAGGTATTCAAACAATTGGAAATAATGCATTTAAAGGATGTATAAAATTAACTTCCATTTATTTTCCATATAAGGAATTCGAAGAAGATGAATATACAGGCTTAAATCAATCCACAAAAAAACCTGTTAAAAAATCAGTTGTTCAAATTGGCGAAAGTGCTTTTGAGGGTACAGGTTTAATTGAATTTAATACTCCGGTAACTGTAACTAGCTTTGGACGTGGAATGTTAAAAAATTGTGTCAATTTAACAAAAGTTAATTTTGGTGAAAATAGAAGCAAAGATTATGCATTTACCGCAATTAACGCTGAATGTTTTGCTGGTGATACATCATTAGAGTCAATAATCATACCAAATACAGTTAGTTCTATTCAAGGTTCAGTATTTAAAGATTGTATAAATTTAAAAAATGTTACATTACCTACTAATCTATCATTCAAAACATTAAATAATTCAATTTTTGAAAATTGTGAAAGTTTAACTGAATTAGTGGTACCTAAGAATGTGGTTACTATTAAAAATAATGCCTTTAAGAATTGTGAAAATCTAGTTAGTATTCAATTACTTGGTAAAGTATCAACAATAGAAAAGGATGCTTTTGCTGGTTGTAATAAATTAGAAAAGATTTTTGTTGGAACAACAGAATCACAAAGAGGCTGGATAGATGGTTGGAAACCAAATGCAGCGACTGTTATTTATTATTCTGAAACAGAAAAAGCTGGTTGTTGGCACTATGATGCTAATAACAAAGTAGTATTATGGTAAAATTAAAACGCATCTAAATGATGCGTTTTTGCTTGCAAAAAATGGCAATTATTTATTCTTTTTTTTTAATAAATGAATAAACTAAATCTTCTTTTAATAACGCTAATACGCTTATATAAATAAATGCGCCTATACAAACTGTTAAAATAATTTTAACAATATCATTATTAAGAGGGATGATATAAGCAATTATAAATGATGATATAAGGACGCTAATTCCACCAATAAACAATTTAAGAGTGTTTTTATTAAATAATGCTTTTATTACATATTCTTTTGTTACAACGATTAAATTAATTAGTACGATTATATCTGTTAACATTGTGGCTATTGCCACTCCAATTGCGGGATTGTTATTATATTCTTTAAAAATATTACCTAAATATATTGAACCACCAATATTCAAAATTGCGCCAAGAAGTAAAGTGTATAGGTAATATTTTTCTTTTTTCATTGGAAGAAGTACTTGCTCATAAATCATATCGGATAAGGAGAATGTTAAAGACATACTAACAAGTATAATTAGTACAATTGGTGCTTCTTGATATTCCACACTACCACCAGATATAATATTCGTTATTTGATGTGATAACATTGACATTGAGGCAATCGCAGGAATAGCAATAAATAAACAAATATTAAAGCCATATCTAGTTAAATTATTAAAGAAATATTTATTATCCATTTTAAAATATCTTGTTGCTCTTGGAATAAATACAGCATCAAGAGAAGTGATAAGAGCAATTATGATTTCAATGCTTTTCACACCAACTGAATAATTAGCCACTTGGCTTTTGGATTTATCTAAAAATCCTAAAATAAATGTGTCAGTGGAGTTATATAAAGTAAGCATTAAAGAAATAATAAATACTACAAAAATAGGTTTTAAATATGATTTAAATTCATAAGGGCCAACATATTTAAAAGTTACATATTTTTTTAAGCAAAAGACATTTATTATTACATTTAATATTGTAGATAGAATAGCTAAAAATGAATATAAATACAAATCAGTTGGCCTTCTTACTAAACTAATTATTAGTAATGAACAAGTAGCAAGTGTGGCGATTGATCTCAATGATATAAAATAATGTTTTTCTAAAGCAATAAAAAGCCATTCAAAAGAAAAAGTACTAACTAAAAAATTAATACTTAAGATAAAAATTAAGTCTTTCCATTCAAATAGTTCTTTAATAGAAAATACGCCAATACACATAAGTGTAAAAGCTAAAATTGTATGTATAGCTTGTATGATAAAAAATTCTTGTACTTTTTTTGATAAGGCAATTCTATCATCTTTAACTTTTGAACATTCTCTTATAGCAATGTTTGGAATACCTGATTTAGCAATGATTAAAAAATAAAAAACAAAGGTATTAGCCCATGTGTAAGTTCCCATAACTTCAGCGCCTAAAGCAGCGCAGACATGAGGAAAAGAAATAAAAGATAAAAGAGTCAAAACTAATGTTTTGATTAAATTTACTATTACACTATAGCGAATATTATCTTTCATAGTTGCTCCTTTTCTTATATAATTATAACTTTTTTTTTATAAATTGCTATAAAAGTATAAACTTTTATATTAAAATAAAAAAGGCGGTGATTGGAATGAAAATATTAATAGTTAGTCAGCATTATTTTCCTGATCCTTTTTCCATTACCACCATCGCGGAATACTTAGTAAAAAAAGGTCATGATGTTACTGTTTTAACTGGAAAGCCTAATTATGGATATTATCGTATAGTGCCTGGATATGAACATCTTGATTATGAAATTTTAAATGGTGTTAAGATTTATCGTGTAAACGTTATTCCTAGAAAAGGAACAAAAATGTCAATTGTAAAAAACTATTTATCTTTTTGGAGAAATGCTAAAAGAAAAGTTAATAAATTAGATAATGATTTTGATGTTGTTTATTCGATGTCTTTATCACCAATCATATCAATTTCTCCAGCAATAAAATATGCTAAAAAGCATAAAATAAAACATGTTTTACATTGTTTGGATTTATGGCCAGAATCTGTAGTTATAACAGGTATTACTAAGCACGGAACATTATTTTATAACTTGTTATTAATGTGGTCGAAAATGATCTATCATTCCATTGATAGAATTTTAGTATCATCACCTAGCTTTATTAAATATTTTGAGGATGTTATAAAAATCAAAAATGAAAGCATATGCAAGTTTGTTCCTCAACCGACGTTAGAAACAAACATTATTGCTGAAAATTACTTTAAATATGATAAAGAATATTTAAATTTTGTATATTGTGGAAATATTGGAAAATTGCAAAACATTCCTAATTTAATTGAAGCTATTAAAATATTATCTTCAAAAATGAAAATACGTTTTTATATAATTGGTTTAGGAACACTTAAAGATTATTTGATTGAAAAAACATTGGAATATAAGTTGGAAAACAACATTATTTATTTAGGTGCTAAACCCGCAAATGAAGCAAGAACATATTTTAAAAACGCGGATGCTTTATATTTAGGATTAAAAGATGAAGGATTTGTTGGAAAAACAATTCCTAATAAACTTACTTTTTATATGCAAAATGCTAAACCAATTATTGCCTCTATTGGTGGAGATGCTAAACAAGTATTATTAGAAAGTAAAGGTGCGGTTATCTGTGATAATAGTGTTGAGGGTATTGTAAAAGCATTTGAACAGTTTAAAGAACTAGATGAGCCAAGTAAAGAAAAGATGGGTATAAATAATCTTGAATATTTTAAAAAACATTTTGACAATGAAATAGTTTTAAGTAAAATTGAAGAAGAATTAAAAAAGCATTGCAATTAGGCAATGTTTTTAATTAAATCAACTATTTTTTTACCAACTTCACTAATTGTATAATTTTTATTTATAACTTCATGAGCGGAATTAATAATTGTTTCTTTTTCTTCATTAGTCATAGCAAAAACTTTTTCCATTGCTTCAGCTATATCAAATTCGTTATCTTTAACCCAAATAATTGAATCACCAAAAATTTCTTTTAATCGAGTGTGATATGTTGATATTGTAATAGCGTTGCTACCAGCATATTCGAATACTTTTGAAGGAATGCAATACTCATCCATTTCTTTAGTAAAAGGACGAGGATTTATATTTATAGTGGCGTGATTTTGATAATATTGTAATTCGCTTTGTGATAAAGTAGAAAGATATATAATAAGATGGTGTGATCTTATTGATTTTTTTACAATATATTCTTGTAATGGTCCAGCACCAGCAATAAGTAATTTAGCATCAATATCACTATTTAAAAAAGCATTAATTAAAGTTTTAACACCATATTTAGAATATAATGATCCGCCAAAAAAGATATATGGATCCTTGGTGACTAAATGGCCAGTTATTGGCTCTTTTTTTTCGAAAACCCCATCAATTATAGTAAATGGTTTTTTATTTACATTTACTAATTTATTTAGTGCTTTTGTTAAACAAATATAGCCATCAAATTTAGTAGCGTTTTGTAGTGTTTTTTTAATATATACTTTTTTAACATTTGATAGCATATTAGGATTATCAGTGAAAATTCCAATTATCTTTATTCGATGTTTTTTAGCAAATGATAGACAGGCATTAGTTAATGTTATATTC
>CAKPAV010000041.1 GCA_934133115.1 uncultured Bacilli bacterium | reverse complement strand
CACTCTTCCACCCAATTAGTAATACTTTGATACTTATGAGCTTCTTTTTTACTTAATACTAAATCATTACCAAGTGATAAGCCATGGTGTCCAATCGGATAGAAGATTGTTTTATGTTTAACATTTACTTTATTTAAAGCTTCATCCATTAATTCTGTTGATATTGGATCAACAGCGGTATCTTCTAAAGTTGTCCAAATAAATGTTGGAGGATAATCTTTAGTTACATGAAGTTCAATACTTAATTCATTAATAAGGCTTGGATTACCATTAGTAATATTAAGTTTGGTATGAAGATGGGTATTTTGGGTTAAAGTAATTACTGGATAACATAAGGCAATGGCTTTAGGTTTATATGATTCAACATTTTTTAAATTCATCATATTAGCTAATTCCATATATTTATAAACATAACTTCCCACTAAATGGGCACCTGCTGAAAAACCAATTAAAAATATTTCTTTAGGATTAATGCGATATTTATTTTGATTTTTGATTATAAAATCAATAGTTAATAATAATTCTAGATGAGGAACTGGATAGCACACATCTTTTTGAGTGGCTTTAGAACTATAAGTTAAAGTGACTGTATTATAGTTTTTGGCTAAAAAAGTCACTGCAATAGGATCTTTTTCTCGATTAGAAACAAAATCATATCCTCCTCCTGGAACAATTACTAAAGTTTTAGATTTTTTTCTTTTTCCAATATCAACATTTTGGATAACGTTAATTTGAATAACTGGATCGGTTTTTATATCATAAAATTTATTTAAATGGATTATATCATTTATCATACTTAATCACTCCTAGAACAATTATAAAGCAATAATTAGTAAATTTGAATTAAATAATTTATTTTGGTAATACTATTTTTGAGGTGAATGAAAATGAATTTCAAAAAAATTATTATTTTAAGTTCTTTGGTTTTATTAAATGGTTGTAATAACAAGTCATCTATTAGTAATTCCAAGTCAATTAGTAAATCGACTTCTACTAGTCCTTCAATATCAAACCATCCATCAATTAGTGATAATAGTACTTCTTTAGTTAATACTAAATCAATTACTTTTAATTTTTTGAATTTAAAAGATAAACTACCTACTGCATCTTCTAAAGAAGAAACTAAAATTACTAATGGCTTAGTTGAATTAGGAATAGTTAGTGCAAATTATGGGACTTATAATGGCGGTGGCTATTTAATGCTTAGAAAAACTAAAGATACAAATGGCGCAGGACATATTTATAATACTTCGAGTGTAGGAAACATTAGTTCCGTAACAATTAAATGTTCTTCTTCTACAAGTAAAAACGCTATTATTGGGATAACATTTGGGAATGAAGTAATTAATGAAGCCATTACAGATAGCACTTTAAAAGAACGAACTGACACTAATAAAGTAATAACTTTTAGTAATGATAGTAAAGATAATACTTATTTTAATCTAAGTGTAATGAATAATTATAACTGCCAATTAGTGGAATTAACAATTAATTTTGACTAATCAAAAAGACTATTGCTTAACGTTATTTGCTAAACAATAGTCATTTTTTTATTCTTCAAATTGGGAATTATATAACTTGTAATAGAATCCTTTTTTTGCCATTAATTCGTTATGATTACCTTGTTCAATAATATTACCATTATTCATAACTAAGATAATATCCGAATTTTTAATGGTTGATAAGCGGTGGGCAACGATGAAACTAGTCTTACCACGCATTAACTTAGCAAAAGCATTTTGAATTTTTAATTCTGTACGCGTATCAATACTTGATGTTGCTTCATCTAAGATAAGCATTGGTGGCATTGTTAACATAATACGCGCAATACAAAGCAATTGTTTTTGACCAACTGATAAGTTACCACCATCTTCACCAATCATAGTATCATAACCATCTTTCATTTTCATAATGAAACTATGAGCATGAGCTTCTTTTGCAGCTTTTATAACTTCTTCTTTGGTCGCATCTTCTTTACCCATTTTAATATTTTCTAAAACAGTCGCATTTTTAATCCAAGTTTCTTGTAATACCATACCGAAATTATTTCTAATATCTTTTCTTGGTGTTTTAATTGTTTCTAAATCATCAATATAAATGGTGCCACTAGTTGGATCATAGAAACGCATAAATAAGTTAATAAGCGTGGTTTTTCCGCATCCTGTCGGACCAACAATAGCCACTCTTTGGCCTGGTTTAACGATTAAATTAAAATCTTGAATTAATTTTTGTTCTGGAACATAAGAGAAATATACATGTTCAAGTTTGATATTTCCTTTAGCGTGTTCTAAGTGATTTGGACAATCAGTATTATCTAATTCTTTGCTTTCTAAATATTCAAATACCCTATTCGCGCACGCAATTGAGTTTTGTAATTCTGTTACTACACCACTAATTTCATTAAATGGTTTACTATATTGGCTTGCATAACTCAAAAGTGTTGAGAATTTACCAACATCTAATACTAAGTTAGCAGGTGATTTAATAATTACCCAAGCCGCAATAAATGCTACAATCGCATAAATAATCGCGTTAATAAAACGGGTGGTTGGATTAACTAGACTTGAGAAAAATATCGCTTTTAAAGATGATTTTTCTAAACGATCATTTACTTCATCAAATTTCACAACATTTTTATCTTCAATCGAGAATGCTTTAACAACTTTTAAGTTATTAATCATTTCATCCATAAACGCTGTTTGTTCGCCACGAATTTCTGTTTGACTCTTAAAATATTTATAAGAATTTTTTGAAACAAATTTGGCTGTTAATAATGATAAAGGTGTTAAACATACAACCACAATAGCGACAATATAGTTAATGCTAATCATTAATCCTAACGTACCCGAAATTGTAAGAACACCAACAAATAGTTGAGTAAATCCCATTAATAAGCCATCAACGAATGTATCAACATCATTAATAACACGGCTAACGATATCGCCATATTGATGCGAATCAATATAACTAATTGGTAAATGATGTATTTTTTCAAATGCTTGTTTTCTTAAGTCATAAGTAATGTTATAAGTGATTTTGTTATTAATAATACTCATAACATATTGAGTAACAATTACAACTAATATTAGTATACCAATTAAAATAGCATTTTTTGTAATAGTGGCAAAATCTACTTCATTAATTTTTACAATTACATTAATGGAATTACCAATTAAGATTGGAATATATAAGGTTGCCGCAACTGATAAAATTGCAAATAAGAATGATAAAAATACTAAAAACTTATATTTAGATATTAATTTCAATATCTTTTTAGTGGCGGAATTCTTTTTCATACTTATTCCTCCTTTTTAAATTGTGAATCATAAATTTCTTTATAAACTTCACAATTATTTAATAATTCATCATGCTTACCTATACCAACAACTTTACCATCATCAAGAACAATGATTTTATCACAATGGGCAATTGAACTTGTACGTTGCGAAATAATAAATACAAGAGGATTATTCTTTAAAGTTTTTAAAGCTTTTCTTAAATTTAAATCCGTTAAGAAGTCTAATGCTGAAGCACTATCATCTAAAATAACAATACTAGGATTACCTACTAAAGCACGAGCAATAGTTAATCTTTGTCTTTGTCCGCCCGAGAAGTTTTTTCCTTCTTGTTCAACAACTGCATCAATACCATTTTCTTTTTTCAAAACAAAGTCTTTAGCTTGTGCAACTGTTAAAGCTTCAAGAATTTCTTCTTCACTTGCATCTTCTTTTCTTAGACACATGTTCGAACGAATTGTGCCTTTAAATAAAACCGCTTTTTGAGGAACAATACCAATAATATGATGAAGTTCTTCATCACTTATCGATGTAACATTTCTTCCATCAATATAAATTGCGCCACTACTAACATCATATAAGTGGGCAAGTAAATTAATAAGTGTGGTCTTACCACTACCGGTACCACCAATAACACCAATGCTTTCACCACGATTAGCAACAAAATTAACATTACTTAAACTTTCTTCGTTGCTATTATATTTCATTGACACATGATCAAATTCAACAAATGGCATATTTTCTTTTTTTGTTTCTTCACTTCTAACTAAAGAAGGCTCCATATCTAAAGTTTTAGAAATACGATCTGCGCTTGCTAATGATTTAGAAATAGTAATAACTAAGTTTGCTAATTTAATTAATTCGGTAAGAATTTGTAGCATGTAGTTATATAAAGCAAGAACGTCACCTTGAATAATAACGCCAGATTCAACGCGACTTCCGCCTAAATACAAAATACCAATAATACCAACATTAATAATGGCGTATGTTAATGGATTCATTAAAGAGGAAATATAACCAACTCTCTTTTGACTTTTTCTTAGATTAGTAATTTTTTCATTAAATTCTTCAAATTCTCGTTCTTCTTTATTAAAAGCACGAATAACACGAACACCATTTAAGTTTTCACGTGTTGATTTTAAAACACCATCTAATTGTTTTTGAACTACTTTATATTTAGGTTGGCTAACTAATAAAATAGTAAAAATTATAATGCTTAATACTAATATCACCACCGCAAATATAATAGCGACTTTAGCGTCAACAATAAATGCCATGATAAGTGCCCCAAATACGACGAATGGTGAACGTAAAAATAGTCTTAAAAATAAATTAACACCATTTTGCACTTGATTAACATCATTAGTCATACGAGTAATCATTGTGGCTGTGCCTAATTCATCAATTTCTTTATAAGATAATGATTGGGCTTTAACAAATAATTCATGACGTAAAGTAGAAGAAAATCCTACAGCCGCTTTGGCACTAAAATATTGTGCCGTAATTGAGCAAGCTAAGCCAACTACGCCTAAACTAATCATAATTAAACACATTTTTAAAATGTAACTTAATCCAGCGCCTTCATTAATTCCCACATTAACAATGCGAGCAACAATTAGTGGAACAATCAATTCAAATATCGCTTCAAGTAACTTGAATAAAGGCCCTAAAATAGCCTCTAAACGATATGATTTCATGTACTTTAATAATTTTTTCATATCATCAACTCCAAACAACTAGTATTATAAATGATTAGGTATGATTTATCATTATTTTTAGATAAATTTATTAATTTAATTATAAGTATGTTATAATTATTTTCGGTGATTAAAATGACAATTAAAGAATATGTACAATTACAAAAAGATTTAATAAGAGATGAAGTGTCAAAATTAAGTGTTAAACCCACTATTGCGATTATTCAAGTTAATAATGATGAAGCTTCTAATGCTTATGTAAAAGGTAAATTAAATGACGCTAATAACTTAGGAATTATTGCTAAATTAATTAAGTTAGATGAATCAACTAGCGAAGAAGATTTATTAAAATTAATTGATGAAATTAATAATGATGATTCAATTCATGGTTTAATTGTACAAATGCCTCTTCCTTGTCATATAAACGAAGATCATATTAAAATGGCTGTTAGCCCAAAAAAAGATGTTGATGGCTTTCATCCTTTATCCTCTTTACATCCATGTACACCAAAAGGAATCGTGGATTATTTAACATTCGAAGGTGTAGATTTTAAAGATAAAAACGCTGTTGTTATTGGTCGAAGCAATATTGTTGGTAAACCAATGGCAAAAATGCTTACTAATTTACACTGTAATACCACTATTCTTCACTCAAGAACTAGCAAAGAAAACATGGATATGTTTATTAAAAATGCCGATATTATTGTCATTGCCATTGGTAAAAAATGGTTCTTAGACACACAAGCATTTAAAAAAGATGCTATTATCGTTGATGTTGGTATTAATCGCATTGACGGCAAATTATATGGCGATGCTCGCCCAAATTTAGATGTTAAATTACAAACACCTGTTCCAGGTGGAGTGGGCTTATTAACTCGCTTAACATTAATGAAAAACTTATTAGATGCTTATTATGCACAAATAAAAAATTCCTAACATTTTAGGATTTTTTTACTATTGGAGATTTTATGGATTTTAAAGAACACATTTATAATAGTTATGATGAAAAAATCGCTTTTAAACTAATAGAGGCGTTAAATAATCCTCGCACTCATGCTTTAATTTTAAATAGTGATAAAATTAGTGATGAGCAATTTATTAATCTTTTCCCACATGTAAAAAAACACCCTTTTGTTAAACATGCATTTTTATATGATAAAGAAGAATACGATTTTGGAAAATCATATTTGCATATTGGAGGCGCTATTTATATATCTGATGCTTCTAGTTTAGTTGTAGCGTCTATTTTAAACGCGAATAAAGATGATTACGTTTTAGATATGTGTGCGGCACCAGGAGGTAAAACGCTTCAAACATCTTTATTAATGCAAAATGAAGGTGTGATTATTTCTAATGACTTATCTTACCAACGCGCTTTAGTTTTATCACAAAATGTCGAACGATTAGGAAGAAAAAATATTATTGTCACTTCTAATGATTTAAGTAAATTACCCGCAAAATATTATGGATTATTTACTAAGATTATCCTTGATGCTCCTTGTAGTGGTTCTGGTATGTTTCGAAAAGAAGAAAAAATGCTTAAAGATTGGAGCATTGATAAAGTAATTAGACAAAGCGCTATTCAAAAAGAACTTATCGAATTAGCGTATAATTTTTTAGCACCAGGTGGAACGCTTATTTATTCTACTTGTTCTTATTCTAAAGAAGAAAACTATGAAGTTATTAAAACTTTATTAGCTAATCATAATGATATATCATTAATTTCTTTAAAAGAATTAGAGCCTTACTCTTTAACTAATGCAAGTGAAGGAATAACTATGTCTCCCGCTACTTTTGAAGGCGAAGGACAATATTTATGCATGCTAAAAAAAGATGGTAACTTGAATTATAAAGAAATAAACTTACCTGATATCAAAAGCAAATTCTTTACTTATAATTTAAAAGGTTACTTAATTAATAAAGATGATAATTTATATGCTTCTCCTATTAATTTAAACTTAAAAGACTTTAATATTATTAGAAATGGATTAAAAATCGGTTCATTAAATAAAAATAATTTCATTCCTGATTATCATTTATCGCATTTTCTTAGTTCTAATGAAAGCATCAAATTAAATGAAAACGAACTAAAAAATTATTTAAACGGCCAAGTTATTAATAAAGATTATTCAAATGGATTTTATGTTGTTTCATATAACAATATTAATATTGGATTTGTTAAATCAGTTAATGGCATCTTAAAAAACCATTTTCCTAAAGGATTAAGAATATAATATTTCAAAGTTAACAAATTATATATTATAATAACTATAGTTATTTAAAAAGAAAGAGGATTATTATGAATTTTAAAAAACTATTGCTTTCATTTGCTATGTTAACTATGTCACTTATTGGATTTTCTAATATTAAAAATCAAAATAAAGTAAACATTACTAACGCTACCGCTGAAGAGATTATTGATGTGGATTTTTCTAACGACCCTATTAATAATGATAGTGTAGCGCAAGAATATTATAAAACCATATCTAAAACCAGTTCTGGTAAAGATTTAATTATTGAATTATATAATCTAATTCATCCTAAAAAATGCACTGGCTCTTATAGTGGCATATGGAATTACTTACCTTATTCTGACGCTGATCCGGATAATCCTACAAGTGGAAAAATCATTGCTTTTTATCGTGGCACTCCTTCTGCTAAAGGCGCAATGAACAAAGAACACGTTTGGCCTGGTTCAAGAGGTGGAGAGTCAATGGAAGGCGACCCTCATATGATTCGTCCTACTCTTAGTAAAGATAATTCTAGTCGTGGTAATTCTTTTTATGTTGAGGGTAAGAACTCTTCTTCCATGGGTTGGGATCCTTATGCTGATGGTATGACGGAAAGTTATCGTGGAGATGCAGCAAGAATTATTTTTTACTCTGCGGTTCAAGAATATAACAAACTTTCTTTAGTAGATGCTAGCATTGCTGATACTATAAGTCGCACTAGTGGATACATGGGAAAACTATCTGATTTATTAAGATGGAACTTAAAATATCCAATTAGCAAATCAGAAAAATTTAGAAATGAAGTTTTAAATGGCGAAAATAATTCTGCTGGCAAAAGTTTTTCTTTAAACCGTAATCCTTTTATTGATGATCGAACTTATGCTTGTCGTATATGGGGAAATACTAATGATGAAACAAAAAGTATCTGTTCAAAAGCATTAAATAATGAAAAGCCAACTTCTTTAACTATTAATGCTACTTCTCATTCTTTAGCGGTTAATAGCGAACTTAAATTAAGTGTTACGGCAACACCTGAAAATGGTTCTACTAGTGTGACATGGAGTTCTAGTAATCCTAATGTTGCCACTATTAATAATGGCGTAGTTAAAGGTATATCTGAAGGACAAACGCTCATAACTGCAACATCCATTCTTGACAAGAATATAACTGCAACTTATGAAATTTATGTAAAATCAATACAAAGCATTTCTATAAGCGGAACATTACTAAAAGCCACATATGTTGAGAGTCAAACTTTTGATCCTACTGGCTTAATAGTAACTGCTCACTATAACGATGGTAGTAAAGCAATTATCGATAATGATTCTTTAAGTTGGCTAGACGCTAATACAAGAAAAACTACTTTATCACTCAATACCACTAGCGTTATTGCAAAAATTGGTTCTATCGAAGTTCTATATGAGGGAATAATTGTAGAAGAATTACAAGGCGGATCATTTACTATTAATATAAATAGTTTTACTTCATTATCTAATAGTTATGCTTTTAATAATTGGTCAAGTAATGATATAACTGGTAAAGCATTTATTTATGGCGGAACAAAAAATCGCTTGCAATTTAATAATAGTAAAGCAAGTTATTACTTATTTAACGAAACTCCTACTCCTGGACCAATTAATAAAGTGACTGTTAAAACTAATACGGGCATCAAGAGTTGGGAATTACGCACTAATGACGAAAGTTTTGGCGAACAAAGTGGTTATCCAACACATGGAACAAGTATTGGTTTAAAAGATATAAATACTAATGGAGTATCATTTGAATTAAGCAATAATTCTCATCGTTATTTTTCCTTAAATTATGTTGATACTGGTGTATGTTACCTTGATGAAATAGTTATTGAATATGGTGGCTCTGATACATCAGATAAGTACCTAGTCGACTTAGAAGTTAAAGGAGAACCAACTAAAAAAGAATATATCGTTGATGAATCATTTGATGCTTCTGGATTAACTATTAACGCTATTTATAATGATGGTTCTTCTATTGATGTTACTAATAAAGTATCTTGGTCAAATTTAACTCTTAATTCTACAAGCGTCACTGGTAATTATGTTGAAGGTAATATTACTAAAACTATTACTATTAATGGACTAACTATTAAACCAGTTACTATTAATGATTTAGATGTATCAATTAATAAAAATGTTATTGATATAAATGAAGTAGCTAATATTAATGTAACATTTACTCCTATTAATACTACAAATAAAAATGTTACTATTACTGCTGATAAAGATAATATTGTTTCTATTAACGGCTTAAATATTACTGGCATTAATCGAGGAGAAGTAACATTAACTATCACATCTAATGATAATAGCAATATTTCTAAGCAATTAAATATTAAAGTATATAGTTCAAGTTTTGCTAATGAAGTTAAGGCAGCAATCAAAGAAGCTAAAAATGAATTTAGTGTTATAAGAGAAAATGTACGTGATTTATCAAATATTAACACTAAAATCACTAATGCTAAAGAATTAGTTTCTACGCTTTATGAAGAAGAAAAATCTTTAATTAGTGAAGATATTAACACTATTACTTCTTTAGAAAATGCTTATAACTTCTTAAATAATACTTGGTATAAAGATATTCGTGATGAAAATAATACCATATGTGATATTGTGACTAATAAAGAATTAGCTACTAATTTAATTAATAAATATAATGCACTTGATGAAATAACAAAAGAAATTCTTAGTTCTTCTTATGACACTACTGGTGATGACGGACAAACGATATCAATTGGCTCTTCTATTAAATATATTTCAGAAGTCTTAAAAAATAATAATGACAACAATAATCCAAATGTTAATCCTTCTATTGATAGTAATATCACCACTAAAGTATTAGTGCCTATTACTATTGTTACTATATTAATTGTTATAAGTATTATTGTTTTCTTAATTAAAAGAAAAAAAGCTGCCTAGACAGCTTTTTTACTTTGCATTTACATCATTTTTTCTTAATTCTACTAGTTTATCACACATTACTTTATAAACATCATCACGAAGTTCTAAAGTGTTTTTATATTTATTATTACCCTTATCAAATTCAATAAATGATACATTAACATCATATTGTTTGCGTTTGATTTTACGTGATAAAACT
>CAKPAV010000040.1 GCA_934133115.1 uncultured Bacilli bacterium | reverse complement strand
TGAGTTTGGTTGATCAGCATTAAAACATTTAACAATAATAACATTATCGCCTAATTTAACAAATTTAGTGATATCAATAAAGAAATCATTATATCCATAATTTTCTTTATGCACAAAAGTGGAATTTATATATATTTCTGCGTCTTTATAAACTCCTTCAAATTCTAAAACAAGAATTTTGTTTAATAAGTCCTTATCAATTTCAAAATGCTTTTCATATTCATAATCATAGCCTTCAAAATATGATATGTTTTTAGCACCTTTACTATCTAAAGATCTATTTTCACTAATCATCGCATCATGTGGTAATTCACAATGTACTTTCGTTTCTTCTCCAATTTTAGAATAACACCAATCGTAGTTAAAATTTATTTTATCCATTTTTTCCACCACCAATTAAATAATATCATAAAAAAATAAATATTTTTTTAAAAGACGTAAATTCCACTGTTTTTGGCACAATTAGTAAAAATGCAGGCACAAATTGCCTGCATTTAAACATAAATTACCAAATTAATTATTTATCAACTGCACCAAATGTGCCCATTCCTAAGTCCATTTCAGCATTATCAACAGTAATATATCCATTAGCGAATACATCACTAGCTAAACGATGGAAAGTAATTTTAAATTGGTTATCGCCTTCATACATATCTGGTAATGTTGCTTTATAGCTAGTAAATTGTGCTTTAGCGGCAGTTGTAGCGTCTTCCCTAACTGCGCCATGTGATAAATATGCATTAGTGAATACTGCAAAGCATGAACCTACTCCACCTTCAATACCAGTAATTTGTCCTTCATATGTGAAGAGTGATGGTGCAAAGTCTTCATAATATTTAGTAATTGTGAAGTGGAATTTTGTTTCAGAATCCACATAAACTTTGATGCCAACATGATCATCACGAACTTCTTTTCCATCACTAGTTTTAAATCCCCAGTTACCTAATACACTTGATCCTAATGCAATTTCTTTATCTGCAGCTTTACGAATTGATTTAGCGCTGCTCGCATTATCAACAGCGTCAAATACGCCCATTGCTAAATCCATTTCCGCATTATCAACAGTAATATATCCATTGTTATATGTGTCAGAGGCTAAACGGTGGAAAGTGATTTTAAATTGATTTTCTCCTTCATACATATCTGGTAATGTAGCTTTATAAGCAGTAAATTGTGCTTTAGCAGCAGTTGTGGCATCTTCATTAACTGCGCCATTTGATAAACTCTACTTTTCCTTCTAAAACATGCCAAATACGTTCTTGGCAGCTTCCAAACCAACCACCTAAATTTGACTGAGCGGTAAATAGACAAAAGAATAATAACGCTATTGAAGCTTGCTTAGTTAAGTTCTTCTTATATATAACTACATTAAATGTTACTAATAAAATAGTAAACGTCATCATAATTAAATCAATAACTGTTAATGGTGCTTGGTAATAAGAAAAACGATAATATCCTGCGAATAAACAAGATATAAATATAATGATAATCACACTAATAACTAATTCAATTACTTTATAAATAACTTCTTGTTTATTTTTACATTTCCATGGGTTTAATAAATAATTAAGTCCTAATGCAAAGAATAATTGACTTAAAATAAAACCTATTCCATAAAGGTTATTAATATATATATCCTTAAATCCTTGTATCATAATATCACCATTAATATTTTATTGATTATTTTTATTATTTGTCAACAATGAGAAAAATAGGCATAAGAAAAACGTCATGAATTTTGTGTGATTCTATGACGTTTTTGCGGAACTATTAACCAATCTTTTCTGATTTTTCTAGCGTTATATCTGCATATGAAGGGATATAAATATCCACAGAAACTAATCTCATCAATTTTATAGTTGTCTTAGTAAAATCGTGTGCTTCTTTACTTACAACACTATTAGTTATAGTTTTTATAGAACTTCCAGAATGAACTATGACTTCCCCTCCAATAGCACTTGCAGTAATTTTTCCATAATTTTCTAAAACAGCATCATCTTTTTGTGGATAAATAAATTTCGAACTACCTATATCCCCTGTTTCTATAGTTTTACCATTAGGATAAAATGATTCATTTTTATATATTGCTATTTCTTTAGCATTTAAAGTAACATTTTTATTAACAACTAACGAAGATCCTGGTAGTAGCTTAAAACTTTGTGAACTTGTATTTACTTCTGCGCTTGATCCATCAATATAAGGCTCTAAATCTATATCAAAATAATGTGGGATAGGCAATAGTACATTTTTAGATGAAATATTAATTTTGACCCACGCCGTTATTCCCCATTTTGATTTTTTTATAGCAAAATAAACGTTTAAATGTCCTAACTCCCATGAGCCAAAAGTGCTAATTTGATATTTCTTTGTATTTGTATTAAATATTCCCTTTAATGATGAATTAGTACTCAGTTTAACTAACCCATTAGATGAGATTATATTCATATCTACAGCATTATGCTCATCATCTGCATATAATGCAGCTTTACCAATCAACTGTGCTCCCGATAAAAACTCGAAGTTCACATTAATAAATCCATCTATAAACCATTGCTTAAACACATAACATACAGGCTCTCCTTCTCCTGTTTTATTGCCATTAAAACTGACTGAATCATTTATAATAGATGTTACTTTGCTTTTATTTTCTCCAGCCATACCAGCAAAACGAGACCCACCTCTATGCTCAATAATTGAAAATGGCATATTTACAATTGAAGATGAGTTAGAAATGATTTTTGCAGTATTGTCACCAGCCACACCAGATACATATCCATAACAATTAATAGTTCCATTATTAATCAATCTAGAATTAGCTAATAATTTGAGTTCTGCGTATTTTTCAGTAGCATTACCATTAGGCGATGTTCCTCCGTTACCACTATTTTGAACAGCTCCAATAGTAAGAGTGCCGTTATTTAATAATGTAGTTCCTTCAGCAATTTCTACATAATTTTTTCTTGTTCCAGTTTCATATGCCAAGCCATGAGTACTTCCGCCAACATATTCATGAAACGTTGTTCCATCATAAGGCAAACAAAGTGTGTCACCACTGCCTATTTCACAGTCTCTTTTTATTGTAACAGTTAATCCCAAATTTGGTTTTACATAAACCGTTTGACTGCCACTCATACTTTTTGCTTTTGCTAATGCAACTTCTATAGAAGTATATTGATTGGCTTCTGTATCTTTATCTATATAACACACCACACTATCGCCTTCAACATTTCCTTTGGTTACTTGACTATTGTCATATACATTAGACATTGAAAACATCCAAGTACCATATCCAATATCAACTGATACGAACGATATGAATAAAACAATCTTTGCAATCACACTATATTTCTTTTTCATTGTGCAACCTCCAAAGATAGTTCAAAAACCACTTTTGACATATTAGCATATATGTCAGAATTAAAATTTGTAGAAGAAAAATCAAAATGATATACAATACCTGCATAAATACTATCATTTTGTGTATTAATCGATACAGGTGAAGAAAAAGTGAGTATAGAATTATTAGACGAAAAAGAAGATTGAACAGTGTTAGTTGCATCATTTGTAACATCACTTTGCGATGGATAATTATCATCTTTGATCGTACATTGAACAGATGTTGATGCATATGAAAGAATATTAAAAGTTCCTATACTTTTAAAACTAGCTATTATAGAAATGTCGTTTTTAGATGTCTTGTCTAAATAATCTTTAACCCCATCTAATTTAAATTTTACAAATATATCACCTTTACTAGAAAGAGAGCCATCATAAATCGTTCCATTTTTGTAATATGTGAACATTTCAATATCAGTAAAAGTTGGAGATAATACTACAACATTATCCGCAATAACATCTACTTGTCCATACCCTGATGCTGGTCCTGTAACCACCCAAGTAGAAAATCCCACTGACACCATTGATAAAGTACTTAAAGCAAATACTAACCAACCGCCTTTAAGTCTTCTATTCATTCTTTTGAAGCGGATATTGTTATTTTTTTTGTATATTAAAGTATCATCATTATTGTTTAATAATTTTTCTTTATTTTTCATACAAATCCGCCTCCTTTTTATTTAATAATTAATTAAAATACTTTTATTTTGCTTTCCAATTAGCAAATAACACTAAGTCATTAAATACTGGTGTTATATCTGTAAATGCACCATTAACAGGTGTAACTACTTTAGTACGATACCAGCCCATAAAATCATATCCTGGTCTTACTGGTATTGGTAAGGAATATCCTTCTGCATCGAAATACATTCCTCTTGTAATCCGATATTCCATAAGTGATCCAGTTGGCATAACTGCATCACCTTCATCATTTAAATCAAATCGTACAGTATATTTTATATCATCACTTGATAAAGATACAATAAGTGACCAAGCGCCATTCTCTTTTACATATATATTCTTATGATATATATCAAAATAGAAATCGCCATTTTCTCCTACTGTATTAGATGGTGCTTCACTACCCGTAGTCCAGTTATTTGGATCTTTAGGACGAGAGAATTCTAAGTTTTGAATTCTTCCATCTGTATATGTTATTTGAATAATATACTTAGTGGATGTTTCATTAGCGACCATTGATGATATACCAATACCATCTTTTCCTTTTTCTGGCGCTGGTAAAGTAACATAATAACTAGTCCCATCAGTCATTACTAATGTGATTAATGTTGTATTATCATCTCCGACCGAAGTTGTAACATTACTTATTCCTACGCCATTTTCACCTTTTTCACCTTTAGGAATATCAATAGTTTCTGAAGTTGTTCCATTTGAATAGTTAAATACTAAAGAAGTATTACCTTCTTCATCAACATTTTTACTAATACCAGTAACAGATACACCATTTGGTATTTCCACTAAGGTATCCTCTAATGTATCATCAGTATAAGAGATTGATACATAAGTTGTCGATTCATCACTAGTATAAGTAATGTTTTTAATACCAACTCCACTTTCTCCTTTATCTCCTTTAGGAATATAAAATATTACTGGGTCAGTATCTTCATCGGTATATGTAATAGTTACTTTTGTAGAGCCATCAGCTTCTACTAGTTCTGTATCAATAGACTTGATAACATGTGTTTGAGTATTATCTTTAAAGAAGGAACAACCTGCTAATAAAGATAAACACATCGCACCTATAAATAATCGTTTAATACCTTTCATAACTATTCTCCTTTCGCATTGTTAATTAATATATCCATATAATCACTTAGTTCAAATGTTCTATCATCATATTGCTGAACAAAGAATCTAAATGGATCAAATCCGGTAACAACAGTAACACTTTTAAGCATTATTGTTTTAATCGATTCTATCACATCATCACTACTTTTGTAATTAATATATTTGTTTAAAAAATCAATATCAATTTCATGATTTAATAAATCATAATTATCTAAAGAAGAAAAATCAATAGTGGATAAGTTTTTTCCTCCGCCATAATAGGCAATTGGAATACTAATATATTCTTCACTAGCATCATTAACTACTTTAGTTTTCGTTAGTCCTTCTTTTCTTGCTTCATTAACTAATAAGTTCTTTAATGGGAAGATATCATCAATTCCAATTTGATAATCATAACCTAATGAATTGATAATCGTGGATATATTTTCAAGAATTAATCCTGATAAATCAAAGTCACTTAATTTCTTATAATCATTAAATATTGTATTACCAGTTAATTTTACTTTAACCGGATATGATGACCCAGATATATTCGTCGCGGTATAAGGCACTAAAGAAGAACCCATCATACCACTTACTGTATCAAATAAGTCAGTAATAAATGTTGGTGAACCAGAATATAAGTATGGTCCATTAAAATAACTTTCTAAAGCAATTGAAGAAATTCCACTATGGGAGAAAATCGAATTATTAATAGTAATATCGCCTTTATAGATATTTTCTACTTTAGAGTTATACAAAGCATCTTGAATTGATAATAAAGATGCTTTTAAACTTTCTTTATCTTTATCTTCAAAGTCACCTTGAATATATTTATTAAGTATTTGGTCACCTATTCCATTTTTTGCTAAATAATTTTTTAGTGTGTCATTCTTAATTTCATTCATTGCTAAGAATGATTTAGATATTTCATCTTCTGCTTTAATATATTCATTATTACCAGCGACTAAAAGGAAGTTACGGGAATAATTTAATAAGCAGTTATCCACTAAAACATTATTAGAAGAAAATGAACGTAAGACATTTTTACCATTAGATAAGCGAGAATTCTTAATCGTAATATTATTGCCACTTACTTCCATAACCGTTCCTACATAATCAAGGTTAGAAAGAATATTACCAAAATCACAGTTTTTAACGTTTAAATCGTTAACCGTAATATTATCACCTTCAACATATATTCCAATGTTATCTTGGCCATATGAACCAATTAAAGGCATATTATTTGGATTACCTAGTAAGTAGAATGGTTTTGGTCCTCTAAATAAGTTTTTATCGGTTAGACTTGCCACAGTTACTGTACCATTACTAGTAGTAATTTCTTTAACGGCATAAGGATAAGCAAGATTATGTAAGTTAATGGTATAACCATTACCATAAAAATCTTTATTAATATGTACGCCAGCATAAACCGTTTTAGAAATTGGTTTATAATCTTTATTTGTTAAAGTAAAGTTATTCCATTGGTCGATATATTCACTATTACTAGTGGTATCGAAAGCATATATTTCGTTAATAAAGTTATATTCTTTTTTCTTGGTGTCATAATTACCAAATGAAACAACATTATTTTTAGTAGTATTCGACATATCATAATTACCATTAGATAATTTGTTATAAGTATTATCTAAAGATTCAAATGATTTTCTTAAGACAATGATTTCTCCGTCTCCCTTGTTAGCGCTACAACTCATAAGCGTTTCATAATCATAAACGTTAACTCCGTTTTTTACAATGTCAAAGCTAACTGTAGTATCTTTTCCAATATTTGAATCAATAAAGCCAAATGTAATTGATGCTTTACCAATTTCTTCAACACTAATGGTTTTATAATCATTACTAATACTAATGTTATTAGAAATACTCTTAACTTCTAAAGCCGAAGTCAATGAACTTGGTATAACTTTTACATTATAATCAATTGTTGCTTTTTGCTTTTTTCCGTTTACTAAATCATATTCTCCATAATAAATAGTTTGATCAATGTTACTTTGTGAGCTTTGAATAACAGGACTAGCAATAATTGCCCCATTTTCATAGATTACCGCGCTCATAGAACGAAAAACACTACCTTTAATATTAGAAACCGTAATAACTACTTCTCCTTCGCTAAGAGTGGTTAAAACGTTTTTTTCTAAAGAACAATGGTTTTCTTCATTTTGATTCTTATTAGCAACTTTCCATACTAACATTCCACTATCTTTGCTTATAACTCCTGAGTTATATTTAGCGGTTGCGTGTAATTCATAAGTTTTGTCTGATAACTTAAAAGCTTCAATATCATCATAATCCCATTCAATTGAAGATATATCGTTATCTAATGTTCTAAATGTCGTATTGATTAAAGGTATTCCCACTAAAGCAATAACAAATGGCATTACTAAGAGGATAATTAAATTTTTACTTTTCATTAATTAACTACCTCCAATGCTAAGAAATTATTTTCAATGCGTTTTGGTAAATGATAAACGCATGGAATCGTTATCGCTATCATTAAAAGCATAACTACTACAAGAGTAATATAGTTTGATACTTTGAAAAATGAGAATAATACAGAAATAATAAAACAAACAAATGGGACAAGATAAGAAACTAAACTAGATAATAAATTACTTCTTGGCGCATTCTTTCGAATATGAAGTTCTTCAAAAAGTGAAACTAAAGAAGAATTAATAAGTAAGATAAGAGAAATAACTAAAGATAACGCTCCCACTAATAAAGTAATCTTACGCGTAGCAAGTAAAACAATAAGTGATATTAATAAAGAAGCAAACGAACAAATAAATGGAATCATTAGTTTAATCGCAATTTGCTTTTTCGCAGATACCGGTATTGTTTTAATAATACGTAAACTATCTCCTTCTACGCTAATATAACTATTCGCTCCACTTGCAATAATAAGCATAATTAAAGCAATAAGCAAAATATCTAAGCTCGGTACAAATAAAGGAATCATCGCAAAATAATAAGCTAATGAACCACTAGTGAATATTACATTCATGGTAGAAATAATTAAATATGTTAAGATTGGTTGAATAATTACAAGCCCCGTAAACGAAGAAATAAAATCAGAATTTCCAAATAATAAGAAACATTCTTTGCGAATTAAAGCTTGCGTTGGTGAACGTAATTTAAGTTTATGCTTTTTAGATATTGCTTTCTTAACACCTTTATTTTTAATCGCAGCATTATAAAAATATATTGCTAAAGCAAGTCCTAAGATAAATATACCAATTACAATAGTAATATAAGATAATAATGACTTTGAGTAACGATCAATAAAAATATTAGCTAAGAAATTAATCGGCACAAGATTATTACCAATATTAGTTATCACATCTAATACATCTTTATTAAAGATAATATCAAGATTATTACTTGATACTAATTCTTTAAATAAATCAAGCACTAAGCCATATAAAACAACTAAAATAACTAAGAATAATAAAGTAAAAATGAATTCCACTAAATGGTGCTTACTTAAGAAATCCTTAATTAATTTATATGGATATACTAATATTAATCCTATTCCTCCTTCAAAAAGGAAAGCAAGGACGGGATAAAATAAAGCTAAATAATAATGTAACAATGTTCTTTCCATTAAAATGCCATAAGCAATAAATAACGGCAAAGTAAACACTAAATTAGTAAAGTATTGAATAATAAATAAGAAAAGCATTTTTGACAATACTTTTTTCGAATTATCAATTGGATATGGAGTAAGTTGTGTAATATCCAAGTCATTAAATAATAATTGCTTTGCGGTTTTCGTTGCATTACAAATCATTAAAATAGAAACAATCGCTAAAAATATTGTAAAAAATGCTTTAGGAGCATTAGGGTAAATCTTAATCTTATTAATAATTTTAACAAATAAATAAGTTTCTACCGTAATAAAAATCATGCCAAGGACAATACTAAAAATAATAGAAAGAATTTGTTCTCTTTTACTCTTTCCACTAGCAAATAGTAATTTAAAATCTTTGGCAATTAAGTTAAGCATTTTATTTTTCTCCAAAAATATTTAAGAATAAGCGTGATAATTGTAAACGATAATTAGGATTCTTATTTAAGTCATAAACATCCACGACGACACCATCATTAATAATAGCTACTCGATCACAAATCTTTGATACTAAGTCAATATTATGTGATGTGATAAATACCGTCTTACCATGTGCAGCATATTCTTTCATCATTTTAATTAATTCATCAACCGCCATTATATCTAAGCCCACGGTTGGTTCATCTAAAATCCAAATATCGGGATTTCCCATTAAACTAGCAATAAGGCATAATTTTTGCTTCATACCATGAGAGTAATTCGCAATTTGTACACCTAAGTCTTCTTCTTTTAAATCTAAACGTGCTGCTAAAAATTTATAAGTCTTTTCAAATTGTCCTTCGGATATTTGATAAATACTAGCAACAAATTCTAAATAATCATAACCTGTCATGACATCATAACAAGTTGGTTCACTAGCGACATATCCAAATTGATATTTTGCTTCAAATGGTTCTTTACTAACATCATAACCATTTAAAAGAATAGAACCTTTATCAAATGATTTAAGTCCAACAATACAGTCAATGGTTGTTGATTTACCAATACCATTTTTACCGATAAATCCAAATAGTTCTCCTTTATTAACTTCTAAGTTTAATCCTTTAAGAACTTTCTTTTCACCATATGATTTATAAAGGTCTTTGATTAAAATAGCAGGCATTATTTCTTCTTTTTCTTCATTTAAAGAATTATTTTCGTTATCCATAATTTTATATCCTCCTTACCTTTATAAATATAATTTTATCTTTTTCTACATTTGAGAAACGATAAATAGAATGACAGTTATCGCAGTGAATTGTTCCATTATTTTCTTCAATGTTTTTACTCTTACAAATTGGGCAATAATGGCTATAAATAGTCTCACTAGCATCCACTAATTCAGTGCGAGATTTAACATATTGTTCAATCATTTCTTCTTCACTATTAATTACATTTGATACTTTGTTGATTTTCTCTTCTAGTTCTGCAAGTGACCAAATTGAAATAAAACTAATTGAATCATAACTATCTTTAGCATTTATTAAATCAACATCAAATGTATTAAAACTATCATCTTTGTCCACATATAATAAGTGGTTACTACTACAT
>CAKPAV010000039.1 GCA_934133115.1 uncultured Bacilli bacterium | reverse complement strand
CATAATGTTCCTAGTGGATTAAGAAAAGATCCTTATTTCCATCAAGGAGCGTATAATGTTACTGGTTTAGATGCTGGTAAAAATGTCGGATATCATATTAATAATGATATAGTAAAAGAATGTAAGCCATATTTAGCGGGTGAAGCTAGTGAATTAGCATCTAAATATAACATTACTTTAAAATATAACGAATCCGATGAAGATAAAACAAATAAAAAGTATTACTTTGATAATAATGCTAAAACTAATGGTACTGGTACAATATCTAGTCCATTTAATAATCTTGATGCCGTAAATAATATTAAACTCGTTGGTGGCGATAAATTATTATTTAAACGAGGTAGCGAATTTAATTCTTCTTTATCGTTAATAAATGTTAATGGTGATGATGATAATCCTATTATTGTTTCTAGTTATGATAAAGGTGACTTACCTAAATTTGACTACAATAATGAAAATGGTAAAGGCGTTATTTATATAAAAAACTCTAACAATATCATTGTGGAAAATCTAGATATCACTGATTCTAGTGAAGTTGAAGGTAACCGTCGCGGTGTATTAATTGATATCGATGGCGGAAATAAAAATAACTATATAACATATAAAAATATTACTATACGAAATTTATACATTCATCATATTAAAGGATATTTAGATGCTGAAAATAACGGTTCTGCATTATCTTCTAAGTCCACTGGTGGCATTCAAATGTGGGCTAGTAGTAAATATTCAAAATATGATAATGTTACAATTACTAATAATATCATTGAAAATGTGGATAATGTTGGCATATCTACTTATTGGTATAAAGAAGGTAATACTGTTTCAAAAGTTTCACCATATAGTGATAGTTTCTCAAAAACTGCTTACACAAACGTAGAAATATCTTATAACAATATTTCTAATGTTGGAAAAAATGCTATTTTTGCAAGAAATTTATTAGGTGGAACTATTGAACATAACATAATTCACGATACTGCACTAAGATGTTATACTGGTAATCAAATTGTTACATCTTATGTTGATGGAACAATCATTCAATATAACGAAGGATATAATAATAAAGCAATGAAAAATCCATTACCTAATAATACAAATACAATTATGGATGGATCATTATTAGATGCCGATTTACAAAGTAAAAATACTATTTGGCAATATAATTATTCGCATGATAATGCCTTTGGCTTATTTATTAATTGCAATTTTGCTAATGAAAATGATGTAATTGGCGAAGATAAAACAATCGTTCGATATAATTTATCCGTTAATGACAAAGGAAATAATGGTATTATCTATATGAATTACTATTCTTCTGGTTATGAAATATATAACAATACTATTATTACATCTAGCGATACTTCTCCAGTTATATTACAAATTAAAGACAATCGTAAAATACATTTCTTTAATAACTTAATTTATAATCAATCTAGCACTGCTTCATTTAAATTTGGTAATCTAGTTAATACAACACTAGATCATAACTTCATATATAGTGTAAGTGGCGCTAAAATTGATGGATTAAATAGTTTTATTAATAAATCAAATAAAACCACTAACGATACTAGCCAATTTAATTATAATCCTCTTCCACAATATGAAGTTGGTTCTACTATTGAAAGTAGAATTGGATTTGATAACGCTAAAAAGTATGCAATTATGAATGGAGAAGAATTATTTAAAAAAGAAAACTCAGTTCTAATTGATGAAATATTATTGGACTTTAATAATAATCCTTATAAACAATCTATTGGTTGTTATAATAATTAATTTATAGTCTAAATAAATATCTTATTTATTTAACAAGTATAACTATTGCAATATATTTTCAAAACGATTGCAATAGTTTTAAAAATTCACCAATATAGGTTTATATGTGACTTATCTTGGTTTTTTTATGCAATAAAATTATCATAAAATTTATCAATGTTCATATTTATCAAAGCACATTTGTTCTTTTTGCAATGTTCTAGTATATTAATTGCAATTATCGCAATTAGTGAACAGTGATAAAATATAATATAATTTGAAAGCGCTTAGCGTTTTTCATAGTGGAGGAAACATGAAAATTCTTAATTATCTCAAAGATTTCATAAAAACTCGTACTGCCGGATTTTACATTTCCAGCGTAGGAGCACTTTTGTGCTTAATCTCTTCATTCATCTATTGGGGTGGGTATGTTGGCAGTCCAGACATCGGTAGTTATTACAATGTTGGTGTTCCATTGCTTTTATTATTTGGAAGCCTAGTCTTTATTGGAATGATACTATTTGATGTTACTAGCAAATTTGCTACTCCTGTATTATGGATCATCACTTTAGCGGCATTTTGTTTAGATATTCGTACATCTTATATGTATCTAACAACTGTGTTCTTTGGTGGTCTCACTTGGGATGCATTCACAACAATGAATATGGGTTTCTTTTTACCTTTAGTATTTATGTTAATTGCACTCATTTTATCATTTATTGGAATAATGAAAAAACAAGGAAGGAAAGAAACATATGAAGACAAATAAAGCAAAAGTTGTGTTTAAAGCATTAACTACTTCTTTTTCATTTTTGCTTGCTGTTTTATTAACAGGAAATGCAATAATTAATGAAAACGCACAAACTATTAATGGTTTTTTAAATGAAACAACAAACATTATGATTGAAGATGAAAATGCCGAAAATGAAGATACAACATATTACAAAACTAAATTCAAATCCGTTAAAGAAGAAAAAGAAAATGGTATGAAATTATGTGAAGATGTTGTATCAGAAGGTGCTGTATTATTAGAAAATAAAAACAACGCGCTTCCATTAACTGGCGAGAAACCAAAAGTAAGTTTGTTTAGTGTTTCTAGTGTCGATATGGCTATTGGTGGCGGCGGGTCTGGCGCTAATGGCGGTGCTAGTAAAATCGACTTCAAAACTGCTCTTGAAGAGGAAGGCTTTGAAGTAAATAGTAGTCTTTGGGATTGGTACAATACTAACAAAGGCACATATGGCCGTGTTTCCAATAATGGTGTTGGCGTTGAATACACTATTGGTGATGCTGGTTGGGATAAACTTCCTAGTAGCAAAGATGATAATGCTGATGTCGCTGTCTTTGTGTTAACAAGATTAGGTAGTGAAAGTGTTGATATTCGCTATAATACTGGCGATAAAAAAGATATGACCAATGGCAACTATCTTGAATTATCTCCAAATGAAATTTCAGTCATTAGTAATATTAGTAGCCGTACTGGTGAAGGAAAACAATTTAAACATTTCCTTGTTATTATGAACACTACTAACCAAGTCGAATGTGATTTTGTAAGTGATTATAATATTGATTCATTGATTTGGTGTGGAACAGTTGGTACTTCAGGTACACGTTCATTGGCTAAAATAATGCGTGGTACAGTAAATCCATCGGGAAGATTATCCGATGCATTCTGGAACGAGCATCGTTTTAATCCTGTATACGCTAACTGGGGAACATTCTTCTATTCATTACCTGGTGGTGGTGATTCAAGTAAAATAACTCAAGATGGTATTAGTGGATCATGCAGTCCATATGTAGTTTATCAAGAAGGAATTTATAACGGCTATCGCTACGCTGAAACCCGTTATGAAGATAAAATGTTGCAAAGAGCAAATGTCGATGATTCCTCATATACTTATGATTACTATGAAGCAATTGCTTATCCATTTGGATATGGTTTATCTTACACCACATTTAGTTATTCTAATTTTGCATTAAAAGAATATAATGAGCAAAAAGATCAATATATCTTTAATGTAAAAGTAACTAATACTGGTGATGCTAAAGGTAAAGAAACTGTTCAATTATATATTCAAAAGCCATATACAACGTATGATATTGAAAACAACATTGAAAAATCTTCTGTCGAACTAGTTGCATTTAACAAAACAAAAATACTAGATAAAGGCGCTAGTGAAGTTGTGGAATTAGTTGTTGATGGTAAATATTTTGCTTCTTATGATAGTTATAAAGCAAAAACATACGTTGTAGATGAAGGCGACTATTATTTAACTGTTGCTAAAGATTCTCATGATGCTATTAACAATATATTAAAGAAAAAAAACTCTAGCATTAGTACTTCTTTTAAAGGCAATACTACTGAAGGTAATTCTAAATTTGTAGCCACTATTCATAAAGATTTTGATGCTGAAAAGTATTCTACATCCGTAACTGGAAAAGAAATCACAAATCAATTTGATAATGCTGATTTAAAACTTTATTCACCAGAAAACAAAGATGCAGTTACATATATAAGTCGTAATAATTGGGCTGGTACAACTAAATTTGGATTTGATGTAAATATGAATCAATTAGATAATCAAGTCAAATTAGTTTGGACTGATAAAATCGCCGAAGAAATGACTGATGTTATTACCGCTCCTGAAAAATCTGATGTTCCATTCTTTAATTAACTTAAGAGTTGATGAAAATGGTAATAAAATTCCATTTAATGATCAAAGATGGGAAGATTTATTAGATCAATTAACTTTTGAAGATATGGCAAGTTTATTATCTTGTGGTGTTCGTATGACCAAAGGTATTTCTTCTATTAATAAACCTACTACTATTGACCATAATGGTGGTGTTGGTGTTAACCAATCTTATAGTAATAACTCTGGTTTCAATAGAGGATTTGCTGTTTCAAATAACGACCCTGATCGTAATACTACTCCTTCTGCTTATCCTGCAAACGCTGTTGTTGCAGCGACGTTTAATGAAGAACTCATTGAAGAATATGGACGTGCCTGGGGTGAAGATTGCTTATGGGCTGGCTATTCTGGATTATATGGTCCAGGTGTCAACCAACATCGTGGCGCATATGGCGGAAGAACATTTGAATACTATTCTGAAGATTCATTCCTTGGTGGAAAAATCTGTGCTGCATTATGTAAAGGATTAGTAGAAAAAGGAATTTATGTTTATTTAAAACACGCTATATTAAATGAACAAGAAGGTAATAGATTATATGTTGCTACATGGGCAAACGAACAAACAATTCGTGAATTATACTTACGTCAATTTGAATTAGCTATTAGCGAAGGTGGCGCACAATGCGTAATGTCAGGTTATAACAAGATTGGCGCTATCTGGACAGGTAAACAAGGATTTATTAATAATGTCTTACATGATGAATTCGGTATGAGCGGATTTGCTGTTACTGACTTCGTACTTGATCCACACTGGCAAAGACTTGCTATTGGCGCTTTAAATGGTAATGCTCTTGTTGACCGTGACTTCTCTGGTTATCCAGTATTTGATATTTGTAAACCAGGAACAACTGGTTATGGTCACGTTGCTCAAGCGATGCGATTAGAAGTACATCGTATCTTGTATACAGTTGTTCATAGTGCTGCTATGAATGGAATATCATCAAGTACGAAGATTATCGAATTACAAGCAAACTGGAAATATATCATTAAAGCTGCAAATACAAGCGTAATTACTTTATTTGCTGGATCTGCTTTGCTATTAACTTGGTGTTATGTTTATGACTTCATAGAGAAAAAATACATTAAAAAGCCTTTAGAAAATGGAGGTAAAAAATAATGAAAAAACCATCAATTTTCACATTAGGTGTTACTGGCGTTAGTGTTATTTGTGGCATTGTAGTTATTGCAAGTGTCGTAAGTGCCGCTAATGGAATCAAAGATAAAAATAAAATTATTGCTGATAACACAGAAACGCCAATCGATTATATCGACGAAACAACATTAGAAGAAGGATTAACTTCTTATACATTCGAAGCAGAAAACGCCGAATTCAAAGGAAAGAGTTCTAACGGATCTTCAATGTTAGACCACGCTTGTACTGGAGCATCATATTATTTTAGTGACGGCTTAAGTGGTGGCATGGCTCTATATAACATTTTCACTTCTCCTACTGAGAAAGAGAAAAATCAAGTTGTTTTTACATTTAATTCTGATAAGAATGTAACCATCAATATGGATATAAGAGTATCAGTATGTAATAGCAACGTATTCACTGCTTTTAGTTTTAGTGACTTATATTCAATTAAAGTAAACAAAAAACTTTTAGGGATTAACGACTCAATTCCTAAGACTGGCGATGAATATGATATGGCTTCTATAAGAACGCCAATAAATATTGTCGCCGGTGAAAATAAAATTATTTTTGAAACTAAACCTTATACACCTTATACACAGGCAATATTTGATTGTATCACTCTTAATACAACTGCAAATATAACTGGTTATGAGCCTCATTATTGGGACTTATCTAGTTTTGAGATTTTGCTTCCACCATCTTTAAATCGCTTAGGTCAAGTAAAACGTATATGTAACGATGGCGAAACTCCTGTCTCATTTGGAACAGCTAAACTTCCAGATATAACTACTGGTCTAGCTAGTGGCTTATATAAAGAAGTTGATTCAGAAGATGAATCTGGTAACAAAGTTAAACAATACTTCTTCTCAAATTCCGAATTCTTAGTTACTTCTGATCCACTACCAAAAACCGCTCAACACAAATTAACAATTGTAAGCGATAAAGTAACATTTGAAGATGATACTAATGAAGCTAACGTTTGGGAATTCTATGAAATGCCTTCTATAGAAAACAAATTAGATGGCTATAAAATTGTCGGTTGGTATAATGTCAATAACCCATCAGAAACATGGTTAGCTAAAGAATTCGCAATGCCAAAATACGATGTTCAAATCGCACCTTATTTTGAAGTTAATGAATTTTTAGAAGAATTTAGTAAAGGCGGAAAAATCAACCTAAATGATACTAGTGAAGGTTATAAACCTATTCATACTATTGGCTCAAATGGATTCGAGGTTAACGCATTCAGAAACAAAGTTTCAAAAACTATTATCAAAGACACAAATAGTTTTGCGGAAGTTGCCACATTATATCAATATGATAAAGCGCCTCAAGAGGGATGGAGTTTCTTAACTTGTAATTCCGCAAAAATTAATGGTGCAGATAGAATGGATTTAATTTATAAACTACAAAATCAAGGTAGTGATACATTAAATCTCGAAATATGGCAAACAAATGGTAGTGCTAATCCTACTGCTGCTAGTAACCCTCATAAGAGTGTAACTATTAAACCAAATGAAATTGTTTCCTTTGAATTAGAAGTTGCAGGATTCGGCAATGTCAATATGATGACATATATTTTGTTTAAGAATAATTGTTCAAGCAAATTAAGATTAGCTATGACACAATACTCAAAGAAGCAATCAACATTACCTACACATAATGTAACAATTCAAAATATAGAAGGTAGTAACTTAAAAGTCAAATTTGCTAATGGCACTACTTCTACTAAATTGAAAGAAGAAAAAGTTTTACCAGATTTAATTGTTGAAGGCAATGAGAATTATGAAGTAGCAGGATTTATTAACGCTAATGACATGACAAAATATTGGACTATTTCGCAATTTGTAATGGGAACAGAGGATATTACATTAATTCCATATTTTGCTTATAAAGATCACTATCATGTTGATTTATCATATCAACAAGAGCGAAATGTAATTCACCCACGTGGAATAAATGGATTTACACAAAAACAATTATCTGCTTCTATTGCAACAGGATTCACCTTAGTAGGTAACGAAACAGATAAACATTATGAAGCAGTAACTTATTTCAATTGGACTGGCGAAGTTAAAACTGGTTATTCATTTATAAATATGGCTTCTAATAAAGTTGGTGGAGATTATAACATCATTTATACTTTCAAAAATGAAGGAACTGAAACTATATCATTTAAGATTAAACAAATTAATATGAGCGGCGAGTTTGAATCTGATACTGTACCTAGCACAGAAATAACATTAAACCCTGGCGAAAGTAAAGTTGTAACATTAGATGTTTCTAAATTAGGTAATGCAAACTCTATTACTTACTATCAATTCTTAAATGATTTCTCAAGTGGATTAAAATTAGCAACAACTCAATACTTTCAAAAAGTTAACTAATAGGAGGAAAACAATATGAAAGATTATATTAAACCAATAATTGATATCGAAGAGTTACACATTGATGACATAGTTCTTACTTCAATTATCACTGATGAAAATTTAGATATTACAAATCCTAATCAAGGAATTGATGAAGAATTCTAAGGAGTGATTATTATGAAAAAAACAACAAAATTATTACTATTAAGTAGCGCTTTAGTAGGTGCAGTTATAACTACTAAAGCTGCTGCTTCCACTAAGTCTATTAATATTAATGATAAATTAATTGAAACTGCAGATGATATAACTAATAAAAATGCTATTCCATTTAAAAAAGGAATTAAAATTGGTAGTGACGATAAATTATCAATGTCAAAAACATTCGTACAAATAGGTACACAAACAATCGATGGCAAAGAATATGATGTCATGCGTTTTGCCACTGCTATTAAAGGTAAAATTGATTCTATTTCTTATCAAAGAGGATATGTTGTTGGAAAAGATGACATTGCGCCTAAAGAAGTACTAACGCTTTATAAAGGAATTATAGCGGATGGAAAAACTTACTACTATAATGGTACATCACAAACTACAACAGAATCATATGCTGGTGAATATTACTGGGCATGCTACACTATACGTTATACAACTTCTGATTTAGATTTCTACAATGTTCCTATTCAAATTATCGTTAATGGTGTTAAAGGCACTGAAACTGATGCAACATTAGCAAAAATAAAAGGTGAAACTCATACGCATGCTTATGAGCAAAATATTGCCCGTGATGCATTTAAAAAATCTGGTAGAACATATTATAAATCCTGTATCTGTGGTGAACATGATGAAACAAAAACATTTACTGCTTATGAATTCTCATTAGCTAAAGGTGCTACTTTTGCTGATGGTTCAACTAAAAAATTATATGGTAATGGTCAAGTTGTTAGCGGTGTTCAAGCTCCAGAGCATACTGGATATCATCTTGTCGGATTTATGAAACACAATGATATTCTAGATTATAAGCAAGTATTTACATCAAAATTTACATTAAAAAATATCACTGCTGATACAATGTTAGAACCATATTATGAAGTTGATAATTATACAAATAATATGGCAACCGCTAATGGTAAAGTATACTTAAATGTTGGTAATCCTAATAACATTAATAAATTATATGGATTTAGTTCTGTTAGTGTCGCCACTGGTGCTATCTATAATAAAAATGGTATGTCTGAACAAGCAACATTATATTATCCAGACAAAGCCGCTTTAAGTGGATATTGGTTTAATGGTATGTCAGTTATGAATGTTAACAAAGAACATATGCTTGTTACATATAAGATTCAAAACTTAGGAACAGAAAAAATAGGTCTTGATG
Source organism: uncultured Bacilli bacterium (assembly GCA_934133115.1). The sequence goes on along the minus strand of CAKPAV010000039.1, from coordinate 1,145 downwards.
TCCAACAAATTGGAGCAAGTGGAGACGCCACTGATGAAGAAGCATTAGGCCAAAATGCTCGTCCAAATAAGTCACTAATTCTTGATATAGGCGAATTAGCGGTATTCACAATGGAATTACCTGCAAATGTATATAGCAACGCTAATGTCTTAACCAATTATAAATTCACAGGAAATATGAGAACTAAACCAATTATTGGTGTTGCCCAATATTTTGAAAAAGTTACATCTACTATTCCAACTCATAAAGTCACTATCCAAAATGGCGAAAATACCAGCTTTGCTGTTAACTTTAAAAAAGATAATCTAAATAGTAGATCTATAACTGAAGGTACTACTATATCTAATCTAAAAGTTACTGCTCCTGAAGGCTATACTTTAGCAGGATGGGTTGATGCTAATAATAGTGCAAAAGTATATAATGCCAATAATTATGTGGTTAAAGAAGATGTAACATTAATTCCTTATTTTGATAAAAATACTTCAATTAACACAAGTTTGAAAGGTTCTATTGCACCAATTCATACAAAAATAAATGGATTTAATAGAAGCTCTTTAATTGATCAAATGTCAAGTTCAGTAGTCAATGTAGATGGCCATTTAGAAAAAGAAAATACATTTAATTATGCAGATGGCGTTCAAGCAGGTTGGTACTTTATATCAATGATTCCAACAACTGTTTCATCAGGCGTAACTTATAAATTTACATTTATTCTAACTAATAATGGCGAAGAAGAACTTAATATTTCTTTATTCCAAACAAATGCTAGTGGAAGTCCTGAAGCAACTGGAAATGCTAATGAAACATTTACTATTGCTTCAAAAGAAACAAAAACAATAGTACTAACTGCAAACAACTTAAGTAATGCTAATATTATGACTTATTATAAGTTTAATAACGCAACTACTTCTGATCTCTCATTAACAGTAAAAGAGTACTTAGTAATTGCAGCTTAAGTTATAATTTAAAAACAAAAACAGATAGATTTTGTCAATGGATTTAAACAATCTATCTGTTTTTTATTGCTTATTTAGCCCACTACATATAATGCAATATATTTTCAAATTAATTGCAATAGATTTTATTATTAATTGTTTTATAATTAAAGTATGCAAATAATCAAAGCATTCCAACTAATAAATGTC
>CAKPAV010000038.1 GCA_934133115.1 uncultured Bacilli bacterium | reverse complement strand
ACGTGGAACATGGATTTATACTGGATTAGGCGCTCAATTAGAATGGGCGTTAATTAATTATTTCATTACCACCCACTTAAAAGATGGATATACAATGATTTTACCACCACATTTATTAAATGAAGAAAGTGGTTATACAGCGGGTCAATTTCCAAAATTTAAAGAAGATGTTTTCTGGCTTGAGGGGCAAGATAAATTTATGCTTCCAACTGCGGAAACTGCTTTAGTAAATTTGCATCGTAAAGAAATTTTGTCAGAAGAAGAATTACCAAAGAAATATTTTGCTTATACCCCTTGCTATCGTTGTGAAGCTGGTAGTTATCGTACTGAAGAAAGAGGTATGATTCGTGGTTATCAATTTGATAAAGTAGAAATGGTTCAATATACAACAGAAGAAGGATCTGACAAAGCTTTTGAAGAATTAGTTAATAAAGCCGCTAAATTAGTAGAAGGTTTAGGATTACATTTCCAAATTTCTAAATTAGCAGCAGCAGATTGCTCTCACTCAATGGCTAGAACATATGATGTTGAGATTTGGATTCCATCTATGGGAATTTATAAAGAAGTATCTTCCGCTTCAAATGCTAGAGATTATCAAGCTCGTAGAGGTATGATTAGATACCGTGATAAAGAAACAGGAAAAACAAAATTTTGTCATACTTTAAATGCTTCTGGATTAGCAACATCTCGTTTGTTCCCAGCATTACTTGAACAAAATCAACAAAAAGATGGATCAGTTATTATTCCTGATGCTTTAGTTCCTTTCATGGGCGGAATAAAAGTGTTGTATCCAAAGAAAAAATAAATTGATAATAGATAATAAAAGATAGAATGATTTTTGTTCGTTCTATCTTTTTTTGGCTAAAAAATAAAAAAATATTGCATTTATGCGATAAAACTATGCTATAATAATAGTGCCATTGCGATGAGCAAAGTGTGAACCTGGTCAGGACGGGAACGTAGCAGCCATAAGCGTCTTTCTCATGTGCAATGGTTTTTTGGTGGTGAAACATATGGAAAAAGACGAGAAATTTATGAAAGTTGCTTTAAAAGAAGCTTGTAAATCTTTTGAACTTGATGAAGTTCCAGTAGGAGCAGTACTTGTTAAAGATGATAAAATTATTGCACGTGGACATAATTTACGTGAAACTAAACAAGACCCTACGGGACACGCTGAAATCATTGCCATCAAAAAAGCTAGTAAGAAATTGAAATCTTGGAGACTAATAGATTGTACATTATATGTGACACTAGAACCTTGTTCGATGTGCGCAGGAGCAATAATGTGGTCAAGAATAAAAAGAGTGGTATATGGTGCTAAAGATATTAAGGGCGGCGCAATAGGATCATCTTTTAATTTGTTTGAACTAAAAGGAATAAATCACAAACCAGAAGTAACAAGTGGTGTATTAGAAAATGAGGCAAGTGCCATTTTAAAAGATTTTTTTAAATTAAAAAGGCATAAAGAATAAATTAACTATTTTTATGTCAAAATAAAAATGGTGAATTTAATGAAAAAAGCAACAAAAATTATTAACATAACAGCATTAACAATATCTATCTTAAGTGTATTGGGAATCATATTATTTCTAACTATATTTTCATCTACTCCTAAAGTAAAAGTTAAGGTTGATACAATAACTGTTGATGGCGTTTCTTTGAAGAAAAGAACTGCTAACGATATAACAACTTATTATGGAGACAATATTAATGGAACAATAAAACATTTTATTGTTTTGGCTTTCGATATATTTGATTTAGAACAAGAGCCAGTTCATCTTACAATAAAAAACACTGACAAATCTTATCTAATTGTTATAAATAGTAATGAGCAGGCAACTATAACTTATTGAGCCAACTAACAAGCAACTAAAAAAATAAGTCATGCAACCGGCAAAAATGGTTTGACATTAGTCAGAAATAATAGTATTATTTCATATACAATATTTGTTTTCCAAATATGTGATTTAGAAGGAGGAAGTATTATGAAAAAAAGAGCAATGATTTTACCTTTTGCTTTAATCGCTGCTATGATTGTTGGTTGTGACAATGGAACATCAAACAATACCGGTACTTTAAAAGAAAAAGAAGAAGTAAAAGGATTAAAAGTGTTATCAATAGAAGAAAATGTTTCAGCGCAATACGATTGGGAAGAATATGCTAAAAGAAGACAAGTAAGTAGTTATAGTTATTACAATCGTGGGAATTCTGGAGATAATAATATTCAATTATTTAATCCTGATGATTATGCTGAACTACAAAATTCATCAACGCAATCACAAACATCTAGCAAGAAACAATTAAAAAAGAAAGATGTGTCAAAACAAGTATATATACCAAAAAAAGGCGATTCTTCTTCTAGTGGAGAAAAGCCACAATTTGAAGGTGTATTAAACGAAGAACAATTCTTTGCTTTATCTTCTACTTTGGGTAGTGCTGTTAAAGATAATACATCTATGACAATCCATGCTGATGAGGATTATGAGTATGTTTATTTTGAAATAGATGCAGGATATAAGTCATCAACAATTGATATGACTTATAACATTTATGATAATGATGTAGTTACACAAAATAGTAGTACAACTTCATTAGTTGCCACGGATGAAACATATGAAAATCACGAAGAGCAAACCACAAAGAACAAAGGATTTATTAATAATCGTGATATTGATGGTGTAAATTACTTTGTTCAAATAGTCCATGAGTTACCAAAAGATGGGGAAAGTGAACCAGAACTTAAAGATGGAGAAAAATATTCTGTACCTAACAATTATCGTATTTTAGATAAAAACGTAGATAAAACACCAGTAAAAGATTATTTTAATTTTCAAATGAGATCTAACTTCACTGAAATTCTTTCAAAAAGTAATTATGAAGCTGTTGATTCTGATGGAAATCTAGTGTTTGATAAAAATAGTGAATGGTATAGTTCTTCAAAAGATGAAGCTGGAAATATTACTCTTCAATATAATCAAAATCTTTACTATGAAGAAGGAACTCAATATGCTGGACAAGGTGTTGTTCAAACAATATATGCTCAACTAGATTCTAGTAATCGCTTATTAAAATACGGCTATAGTTTTGAATTTACATATTATGGCGAATTATTACAATCTTATGCAATGGTATTTAGTTATGGCTATGATAGCATTGGCGAATATCAAGAGACAGATAATGATAAAGTAATATTCGATTACAATAAATACTATGATAATGGTACTTTAGTTCCTAATGTTGAAAATGGAAATAAACACGATGAAGCAGAATCTTTACTTGAACAAGTTAATGATACAATTATTGCTGCGGAATTTAACGAACCTACAGGTGTGGTAAGAGAATATAATTATAGTCAAAAACTTTCTTCTAAAACATATGAAGAAGGATCTTTATCAGATACTACTTTATACAATGATAATGTTTCTGTTACTTATTTAAGTCAAACTGGAACAGATGATAGCAATAGTATTTATGCTGAAAGTGCTGTTATACAACAATTCAATAAAGATGGTAATAATTATCAAATTCAACAATTCTATGGAACTAGTAGATATTCTAATGGAAAAGTAACAACTCCATATAGCGAAGGAAACGAACCTGAAATTTCTTTGTTAGACACAAGTGTTATTAGAAATATTAGAAAAATCTATAAAAATTCTAAGAAAGCAAATTCAGCAGTTACAACAAAATTAACAGCAAGTTTAATTCCTGAGGGAGTTGACGAAGAAACAAATGTAACAGTAGCTGAACATTATGTAATTACATTACAAGCATGTATCCAACAAAGTGTTTCAGATGGCAAAGCAAGCTTAGGTTATGTCTATACATATAAAATTTCTTTCCGCTTAATAACTAAATAGTTAAAAAGATGCAAAATCACTTAAAAGAGTCTATATTAGACTCTTTTTTAGTTGATTAATTATATTTTGTTTTTATATAATAAATATATGAGGATAGCAGAAATGAAAAAACAATCTAATGTTGAAGAGAATATAGAAAGATTTAAAGCTGCACTAGACACAGGGTTAACTAGTGAGCAAGTAGAAAATAGAAAAAAACAAAAACTATATAACAAGACAACAAAACAAACAACTAAAACATATTTTGAAATAATAAAAAGTAATGTTTTAACTTTTTTTAATATACTTTTAACAATAATTGCGATAGCAGAAATATTAGTGGGTAATGCTGAAGGCATTGTCGCTTTTATGACTGTTATGGTATTAAATATGATCATTGGTTTAGTTCAAGATATTCGAGCTAAAAGACTAGTGGAAAAACTTAAACTATCAGTAGAGCCGACCGTTAAAGTTATAAGAAATGGAGAAATAAAAGATATCCCAACTGGAGAACTAGTTTTAGATGATATATTCTTTTTAGAAACAGGTAAGCAAATAAGCGTTGATGCTATTGTGGTTGATGGCGAATTGGAAGTTGATGAATCTATTATCACAGGGGAATCATTAACCATAAAAAAAAGTGTTGGTGATTTAGCTTATTCTGGATCTTTTGTTGTTAGCGGGAAAGCAACATTAAGAGCAGAAAAAGTTGGTAAGAGTTCTTTTGTTGAAGAAATACAATCAAAAGCAAAACAATTTAAAAGACCAAAATCAGAATTATTAAAATCATTAAATAAAATATTTCATATCATTAGTTTGGTTATTATTCCTCTAGGAATTATGCTTTTCTTTAAAGATTATTTTAATTCAGATGCAATTAGTACTATTGATAAAATCAAAGAAGCAGTTAAATCAACTTCAGCATCAATGATTGGAATGATTCCAGCAGGAATGTTCTTATTTACTTCAATGACCTTAGCAGTAGGTGTTTTACGCTTAGGAAAAAAGAAAACTATGGTGCAAGAATTATATTCAATTGAGATGCTAGCGCGTTCTAATGTCTTATGTTTTGATAAAACTGGTACATTAACAGATGGAACAATGTCTATTAATGAAATAGAGGTAGAAGGAAAACATAATCTGGATGATATTAAAGTTATATTAGGTTCTATGCTTAATGCTACTCAGGATAACAATCAAACCGCTAAAGCAATTATGAAAATGTGTCCATTAAACGATAAGTATATTGCCACTAATACATTGCCATTTTCTAGCGCAAGAAAATATTCAATGGTAACACTTAAAGGTAAAGGCACATATACATTAGGAGCAGCAGAATTTATTATTAAAAAACTTTCTAGTAAAACAAAAGAAAAAATCGAAGTATTATCTAAACGTGGTTTAAGAGTAATGGTGTTAACTCATTCGGTAATGCCAAGTCGTAAAGAACAACCACCATTAGGTTCTAAAATTATAGCTTATATTTCTATTAAAGATAACATTCGTGAAAATGCCGAATCAACAATTGCATGGTTTAAACAAAATAATGTTGATATAAAAATTATATCGGGAGATAATCCTATAACTGTTGGCGAGATAGCTCGTCAGTGCGGCGTTGAAGATTATGAATCAATTATTAATTTAGAAGGTATGGAACTTGATGAAGTAAAGAAAATTGCTAATAAGTATACAATATTTGGTCGAGTTTCTCCAGAACAAAAAGCTGCTTTAGTGGAAGCTTTAAAAGAACAAGGGAAAACTGTTGCTATGACTGGTGATGGAGTTAATGATATTATTGCTTTAAAGAAAGCAGATTGTTCTATTGCTATGGCAAGTGGAGCAGATGCAACAAAGTATTCCTCGCACTTGGTTTTAATGGATTCAGATTTTTCTCATATGCCGGAAGTAGTACAAGAAGGCCGAAGAGTTGTTAACAATTTACAACAAACATGTTCTTTGTTTTTAAATAAAACCATTTTTGCTTTCTTACTTTCTGTTATATTGCTTATTGTAGCGGTTATAGGAATGATATTTAAATCAGCAGCGACATTCCAATATCCTTTTGAAACACAGCATTTATATATTTGGGAGTTTTGTGGAATAGGTATTGCTTCATTCTTCCTTTCTTTACAACCTAATGATAAAGTTATTGAAGGCGGCTTTGTTAATAATGTGGTATGTAACGCAATTCCTGGTGGTGTAACTATCACTTTGGCGGTATTAACATTATTGTTATTAAATTTAAATGGTGCGATTGGGAATAGTCAAATAATTCAAACTATGGGTATGTTTATTATCTCAATTATGTGTTTGGTTGTTTTGTTTAGATGTTGTTGGCCGTTTAATAAATATCGTACAGTATTATTTTCTTGTTTGACATTATTAACAATAACATTATTTGTAACATTATCAATTGTTTCAGAGAAAAAACTTATTATGATAGGCGGAGAACCACTAAACATTTTTAAAATTTATCCATCAATGTTAAATACTCAAAATATATTAATAACAATAGGCATAATTTTGGTATTTACAATTTTATATTTTGTAATGTACTATGTGTTCGATAGATTCATTCGTAAAAAAGATAGAGGTGTTTTAAATGATTAGAATTAGCGATGAAGTAAAGAAAGCATTAAAAGAAGGAAAAGCAGTTGTGGCATTAGAGTCAACAATTATTTCTCATGGTATGCCATATCCAAAAAATGTTGAAACAGCCATGATGGTTGAAGAAGAAGTTAGAAAGCATGGCGCAATTCCAGCAACAATCGGAATTATTGACGGTGTAGGCGTTATTGGAATGAGTAAAGATGAAATTGAAGAATTTGGAAAAAGAAAAGGTATTATAAAAGTATCTCGTAGAGATTTACCAGTTGTTTATGCTCGTAAATTATGGGGTGCTACAACAGTTGCTACAACAATGATTCTTGCTCATGAAGCAGGCATTGAAGTGTTTGTGACTGGTGGAATTGGCGGTGTACATCGTGGAGCACAAGAAACATTTGATATTTCTGCCGATTTACAAGAATTAGCTAATACTGATGTTACAGTTGTATGTGCTGGCGCTAAGGCTATACTTGATTTAAAATTAACATTAGAGTATTTAGAAACTTTTGGAGTAACAGTTTTAGGATATAAAACTATCGAATTGGCGGATTTCTATACTGCGCATAGTGGTTTAAATTGCGATTACGCAATTAGTTCACCACTAGATGGAGCTAATATAATTAAAGCTAAAAGAGAAAATCATTTAAAAGGTGGTATTCTTATTTCTAATCCAATCCCAGAAGAATATGCTATGGATAAAGAAAGAATTGATGAGTGTATTGATGATGCTATTGAAGAAATGAAACATCTTGGAGTCCATGGTAAAGAAACCACTCCATTCTTACTTAGCAAAATTTGTGAATTAAGCGGTGGTGATTCATTAGAATCAAATATTAAATTAGTACTTAATAATGCTAAAGTAGGTTCTATGATTGCGGTAGAATACGCTAAATTAAGAAGCAAATGAAAACAGAGCAATTAATTGCGGAGGCATTAAAAGAATTAATGTCTAATGAATCGTTTGATCGTATTACAGTTCAAGAATTATCTTATGCTTGTGGCATAAAAAGACAAACATTCTATTATCATTTCCGAGACATATATGATCTTTTAACTTGGATTTTTCTAAATGAAAATACTTTAATTAATAAAGAGGTTAAAGATTGGAAAGAGATGGTTAAACAAATTGTTAAATATGTTAATAAAAATAAAAGTTTTGTGAAACACATTTTAGAAAGTTCAGCACAAGATTTATTTGAACAATTTGTATATAGTTATTTTTATTCTCAAATATTAAGACAATTGGTTACTTTGGATAAAGAAAACAGATTTACAAGTGAGGAAAGAAAGTTTTACGTCACTTATTATACTTCTGCAATGACAAGTTGTGTTATTCTTTGGATTGAGCAAGGAATGAAAGAAAACGTTGAAGATTTATTAATTAAACTAGAAATGTTAAATAATCAATTTCTACCGGGTTTAATAAAATAATTGTTATCTAGTGTTTTAATAAATGTAAAGTGTTATAATATTAAATAAATTTTAAGGAGGGACTATTATGGAAAAAAATGAGTTAGGAACAATAATAGTTTACTTAATTATGTTTGCGTTAATCTACTTAGTAGGACAAACAGTAATTGTAGTAGCAATAAGTGCACTAGAATTATCTTCAGCGCAAGCTTGGCCATATGTTTTGATTTGTATGGCAATATCAGTGGTTGTGTTTGCTCTTGTTTATGAAATAGGTCATATTATTGGAGCGAAGATTGGCGGATACAAATTAACTTATTTCAATATGTTTGGATTATGCTGGTATAAGAAAGAAAATAAATGGGCGTTTAAATTTGAAGGATTTGAAGGACTTTTTAGTGAAACAAGATTTACACCAATTATGCAAGATAAAAAGTCTAATCCTGCTTCTTTTTTAAGAGGAGGAATTTTATCTTTCTTAGTTTCTGTAATAATTTGTTTAATTCTTTATATGATTAAAGCAATTCCTGCTCAAGTTAAATACGGACTTCTTATCTACTTTGGCGTAGGTTTAGTTTTCGTGTTATATAATATTATTCCTATGAGAACAGATATTTTAAATGATGGTTATCGTTTAAAACTATTAGGTAAAAAAGAAAACGCAGATGCTTATAATGAATTTATGCGTATTGAAGAAGATATAAGAGTAGGGAAAACTCCAGAAAACATTCCAGTTTATAAAGAAATCACTCCAATGACAGTCTTGATTAACCGATATGCTTATTATGAATGCTTGAATAAAAAAGATTATAAAAAAGCTGAAGAAGTTGTGGATACTGTTTTAGCGGATATTAATGCAATAGAAACAATTACAGGATATCGTTATCGCTTCCAAAAATTGTATTTTATAATCTTAAATAGTTCAATTGAAGAAGCTTCAAAATATTATTGGGACGTTTTAGAATCTGATGATCGTAAAATGTTAGCAAAAGACAAAGATATAGCCACAAAACGCGTATACCTTCTTGTTAGTGGACTAATAAATGAAAGCCTATCAGAAAGTGAAATTGCTATCGAAGGAATGAAAAAACGTATTAACCATATGAGCGATGCAATTGAAAAGAAAGTTGAACTAGAATTATACGAAGAAGCTATTAAAATGGTTTCAGAAAAATTAGGATCAGAAGATTTATATAATGTGTTCTAGCAAATAATAAAAAACATATATTTTAATGTAATGCCTTTAGTAGTTTAAATTGCTAAAGGCTTTTTATTAAAACTATGGAAAAAAATATTGAACACCAACTTAAAACAAATTTAACAACAGGATTATCAGAAAGTGAAGCTAGGATTAGATTAGCTAATAATGGATTAAACGAATTAAAAGAAGCTAAAAAAACTTCTCCTATTTTACGCTTTTTAAATGAATTTAATGATGTCTTGATTTACATATTATTGTTATCGGGTATTATATCAATATTGTTAAAAGAATATGCAGATGCCGCGATAATATTATTTGTCGTTTTAATGAATGGAACAATAGGTTTTATTCAAGAAGAGAAAGCAAATAAAGCAATTGAAGCATTGAAAAAAATCACTCATCAACAAATAGCGGTTAAAAGGGATGGCAAAGTATTTAAAATAGATACTACGAATTTAGTAGTGGGAGATATTGTTTTATTAGAAGAAGGAAATATAGTTCCTGCGGACGGAAAAATATTTAATACGTATAATTTGCTATGCGATGAGTCGGCTTTAACTGGAGAATCGACACCAATAAACAAAAATGAGGCGTTTTCGAGTTCTAATGTAACACCTATTTCGGAACGACTGGATGAGGTGTTTATGTCTACACTTGTTTTACAAGGACATAGCGAAATGGTTGTTACTAAAGTTGGAATGAATACCGAAGTGGGATTAATCGCTAAAATGTTAGATAAACACAAAATAACGCACACACCTTTACAAAAGAAATTAGAAGATTTAGGGAAATTATTAGGATTTATTACCATTGTAATATGTGTATTATTATTTTTAATTGCCTTAATTCAAAAACGCGATGTAATTGAAATGTTTATTACATCTATCTCTTTAGCGGTCGCCGCAGTACCAGAAGGATTACCCGCAGTGGTAACAATTGTTTTAGCAATGGGTGTACAACGCTTAGTTAAAACAAATATGATTATTAGAAAACTTCACGCTGTTGAAACATTAGGAGCTGTTAATGTTATTTTAACGGATAAAACAGGCACATTGACAGAAAATCAAATGACTGTGGTTAGTTTGGCTTATGATAATAGTAAATATTATCTTAAAAACATTAAACAAAGTAAAACATTAGATTATTTATATCAAGATATGCTCTCTTGCCATAGTTTAAAAAGTGATAATAATTATATTGGAGATCCTTTAGAAGTAGCAATAGTGTCTTTTGCTAGTGCTACTAATAAAGATTTTAAATATAAAAAAATAGAAGAAAATTCGTTTTCTAGTGAAAAAAAGATGATGAGTGTAATAATAGAAAACAATAACAAAAAAATCCAATTTTCTAAAGGCGCTAGTGAAGAAATACTAGGAAAATGCAAATATATTTTAATAAATGGAAAAGAATTAGAATTAGATGAAATTATGCTATTAAAACAAAAAGAACTTTTAAATAAATTGACGAGTAATGCCTTAAGAG
>CAKPAV010000037.1 GCA_934133115.1 uncultured Bacilli bacterium | reverse complement strand
CATCACCGAAGTGAGAAGAGTTTTTCATAGTTGTTTTAACACTTTCGTTAGTTACATCATCAACTGCTACTGCTTTACCACTAGAAATTGTACATCCTTTATCAGCCATATTCCAAGTGAATCCACCTTCAGCTAATAATTGTTCACTTGTCGGTGTAACAACAGTAGTTTGTACTTCACGTTTAGATTCAAATACTAAATTATCAATAGCAATTCTTGCTTCTTTGCCGCCTAATTTCCAGAATGAGAACCAAGCATTACCTGTTGCTGGAACAATTGATCCAGCAAACTCAACTTCATAATGTTGAACACTACCTACTGCAGCACTTGTATTTACAAAGTTTCTATTAATACCATCAAAGTTATCCCAGCCTAGTTGTAAATAGAAATCGCTAAGATTTCCGGCATTGCTTAAAATCTTATAATCAAATGATACTTTATAAGTAGCTGATACTCCACGTAAGAAGTTTTCATTAAAGCCCATCATGAATACTTGATTTAAAGCATGTCCTGCTGTTTTATGAGTATCAATAATTAATGAGTTACCACTAATAGCTTCGCTTGTTGCAGAAATATAAGAAGCACTTTCTTTATCGTTAATACCCAATTTATTTTTTCTACCATTAGCAAAGTTTTCTTTATAAACACCATAGTTTTTAATAGCGGCAGGATCAGTATTATCACCAACATCAAAACTTTCTTCAGTTGCAGCTTTTACATTAACTGTGATAAATTGTTCATCTTCGCCATTATCATCTTCAACATAATAACTAATTTGGTGTTTACCCGCTATTTTTGCATTAAATACATTTTTGTTTATTGTTTTAGATTCAAATGAATCAGCAATTTCAATTGTACTAGTTACGTCTTCACCTTTATAGTTTTTAGCTTTTACTTCTGGCAACGTTAAATTTTCACCAGCATTAACGTTATATTCCAAGACTTGAGGCATTTCAAGTTTTGGTCCTGTAACTGCTTTAACAGTAATTTTAACAGTTCCAGTTTTATTACCATCGGTTGAAGTTACAGTAATAGTAGTTTCACCAGCACCAACAGCTACTACTTTACCAGTAGAATCAACTGTTGCAACTGTTTCTTTGCTAGATTTTAAAGTATAAGTTTTGTCACTAGCTGTTTCTGGTAACACTGTTACCGTGACTTTAGTTTCTTCCCCAACAAATAATGTTTCTTTTTCTGCAGCAATTGTAACAGAATCAACATGAATTACTGTTGGTAAGCTAGTACTTGGTTTTGTACTAGTTGAGGTTGATGGAGTAGGTTCGGTTGAAGGCTTTGTAGATGTACTATTATTATTATCACATCCTGTTAGCCCTGTTGCGACCATTGTAGCCATCGCAAGTAAGATAGGCGTAAATTTCTTTTTCATTGTTTTTCCCCTTTCATTTTTGAAATCAATTTTTAGAAATTTCTTATCATCATTATTTAAAGAAATATTGTGGCATTCTAGCTGTCTTTGTTTTATAATCTTCGACAAAGTGAGGAATATTACCTGCTTGAATTCTCTTTAATCCTAAATTAGTTCTTTCCGCATCCGCAACAACAATAGCAATATCAATTTGCTTACCGGCTTCAATTGCGGTTTTAAACTCTGGAGCAAAAGTAAATGGAATCAACACTTCGCCAACATAGCCAGAACTATTAGTTGTAAATGCAACTTGAATCAATGACTTATTTTCCACATAAGTTGTTTTTGTTCTTACTGAGGAAACTGCCATATAATTATAAGAAGACCACGTTGGAGCAAAGGCAACTTGCAACACACCTCCTTCTTTATAATCTTTATATACCTGCATATCTGCATTAGGCATATCACTGATTGAAGACATGAATAGCTCTACACAGTCACCAAGCCAGAAATCATTAACAGTTTTAACATTAATTTCGTTGTCGAAGACATCAAATCCAAAATAGATTCCTTTGTCATCCCAAGTCATTTTTAATTTGTTAATTTTGAAATGATCTTGTAACTCTTCTAGTGTACGCTCTGTGCCTTCGGCATCAGAAACACCATCAATTGTTATGTCTAAAGCTTGAGCAGCATCCCAATCACTTAAATTACCATCGATTGTAATACTTGATTTTGCTTTAGAAACGTCTACTTCCGGACCAGCTTCACCATTTTCACGTTCTTTGATGTTGATATTATCTTTGGCAGTAATATCACTTGGCGCTGTTGTTCCTTCTAAAATCCATCCACTTAATCCTTTTCCTAATGTGTAATTGCTGTAATTACCTTCTAAAGTTAAATTACCACAATTAGTTAATTGGAATATTGTATTGAAAGTATCTCCAGATGGTTGAGTATAACTACTTTCATTAAATAAATTATCTTTAATAACTGAGCTACCTACACCACGTAATGACATTGCCGCATTACCATTTCTTGATACAAAATTATTTTCAACAACCATGTCATGCATAGTTCCCTTAGGTGCTACAGAAGCATTACTAGAAATTGCAAATATTGAGATATCACCATATAGAGGTTCTGGTTTAATGTAGCAGTTTCCAATAAATTTATTATTTTTAATTTGAATACCTTGTCCTAATGTTGCTTCATTATATTTGTCCATTGCGGACGCTACCTGGATTGAACCATGTCCAACATACATAAAGGCATTATTTGTAATAATAGCATTAGGTACTTGAACTAATACTCCACGATTTCTTTTATTTCTAACAATATTATTACTGAAAACAAAGTTAGGAGTATTTGATACAAATGTTACACGGCATGTTCCCCATTCACCAACATTAGCTAATCTTTCTTTTACTTTGAATTTATAGCCATTAGTGATTGGAGTAATTTCTTCTATAGTATAACTACCTTGAGATGGGTTATGTGATTCAAATGTTTGTTCATCATATACTTCAAACTTATCACCAACTTTTGGTTCATCAACTCCACCAGTTAATTTTGTAACTGAAATAGTTCTTGAACTTCCGCCTTCTGCTTCTGATAAGCGATACCAGAAACCATGTTTAATATTTACGGCATCATCATGAGAATATTCAATGATAGAATTAGTAATATGAACATCTCCATGCATTAGTGAGAAGTGTGTTGCATCTGCCGTTGCGGTCATTAACGATGCGCTATTTTCTTTAATAACTAAATTGAATTTATTCATGTAAAGATTTGTTGATTGTTGTGCGACAAACGCCATACCCGAAGCATGATTCATTGAAACATTTTCAAAATATATGTTTTCTGAACTTCCAATATTAATACCACTTGCATCATATTGTGAGAATTGAACTGACACTAGTGTTCCATTTCTTGGGCGAGACTTTCCAGCAGTTTTGAAATTCACTTTTAAAGTATATTTATTATCTTTTTTGCTAATTTCATAAGAAGCAAAATCATCAACTAAGAAGTTTCCACCTTCTAGAGGTGTTTTATTTATTTGTCCAAATTCAACCCATGAACGAATTTTAGGTTTTTTAGTTTCCACCAATTGCATCAATGGATTAAATTCTTCATCAACTTCAATTGTTAAGTAATTATCAGATACATTACCATCAACAATTTTTCCAGTTAAGTTAGAAGGTATTTCAGCACTAAAAGTAATATTATTGAAATGAACATTTTTAGAATTTGTTAAATTAACATATCCTTTCCAATTCAAATCTTTAGTAATAATATTAATAGTTGTATCGTTACCTTCAAAATACGTACCATTTAAGCCATCAATTACTATAGCTTTATCGGTTGAAGATAAATAAGCTTCCACATCAATTTTTCCTGTTGGAAATTTAATTTTAGCAATTTTACCATTATCATTTAATGTTTTAGCTTTAGCAATTGCTGTTTTAATTTTGTAGTAATTATTTGTCTCTGTAACTGACGAATCAACGGTCTTAATATCTGCTAAAGTTATACTATCAACATTTATGATGCCATCATTTCCAACTTCGTTATCACTAATTGACGCGTATTTTTCTACAATGTCACTTTTAATAACACCAACATTAGATCCATTAGATAATCCAAATTTACTTTTTCCTTCAATACCTTTAACAGTATAAGGAGATTCTGCTAAAGTATCAGTATAGGCTTTTATATCTAAATCAGCATAAGGATTTTCTTCAAGTATTTGAAGTGTAATTGAATCCGACTTATTACCATCAACAGTTTTTACAGTCACGATTGATGTACCAACTTTTTTAGCAGTTACTAAACCCGTAGATGACACTTCAACATTATCATTATTAGTTGAATAAACAACGTTTTGATTTGTGGCGTTTATTGGTGATATAGTAGCAACTAATTGTAATGTCTTATTAACACGTAACGTTGTTACTTCACTTGTTAATTTAACACTTTCGACACTAACTACACTTGATGTTTGACTAGATGAGTTAGATGAATGATTATTATCACAAGCTGTAACACCAACAGCCATAATAGTGGCTAACAATACCGGAATTATTTTTGAAACTTTTTTCATGATTAGGCTCCTTTCAATTCATTGTCTTTGTTAGTTACATTTGCACAATCATTAGAAATTTCTATTGTTGAAATATCTAAACTTGTATAGAACACGTTATTTTGAACAGTTACATCATTAGATGTACGAATATTCATTATTAACGCTGTTGTTCTTTTTGAATAATAGAATAAATTATTTATTACATTGGTATTGCCATTGGCAAGTAGCCATAAAGGTGTTCCAGATCCATTGAAAAAATAATTATTTTTGATATCTATATTTTTAATAGTTCCAGTAACACAATTAGAAGTAGAATTACCATACGCAAATACACTTAAGTCACCACCGCGATTAGTTAAGAATTTGTTACTTTCAATCTTAATATCACTAGGAACGATTGCTTCTTTAAACGAATCATTAACCGCTAAGACTTGAATAGCGCCCATTACCACATTTCTAAATGTACAATTAGTAATTTCTGAGTATCTAGTTTGTAATAATATTCCTCTATTTCTTTTATTTTGAATTAAGCAGTTATTGAGTTTCATTCTAGTTGCTTTGGTATCATTACCAATACAGAGTCCTTCAACAATTTTCTTAGATGGTCTTTTATTAACTGTAATTGTAAATGTTGTACCAGCTTTAATAATATCGGTGATTGTGAATGTATCTATTTCTTCCATGTTATTGGTATCATAAATCACAATTTTATCACCAACTTCATAGTTATTAATTGTGCATTCATTTTGTGTTTGAGAAGCCACAATTTCTCTTGCACTTGCATCAACACTTGATACTTTTAAATAGAAAGATTTAATATTTAAAGCATCATCATGACTTCCTGATAAAGTAGAATTAGTAATTATTAAATCATTTTCTACACCAATTGTATGAATAATATCTGCGGTACATGTCATGATTCTTTTTGAGCCTGGTTTAGGTGCATAATTAACATGATTTAAATATAAATTTTTACCACGATCCGCTCTTAAACCCATCCCACCTGCTACATAAACATTTACGTGTTCTAAATACACATTATCACAATCTTGAAAATAAAATCCGAAATTATCATACATTGTATAAGCTAATGAGACCATTGTTCCTATAACCGGTGTTTTATATGATGACCAAACGAAGTTTTGATTAATTCGTACTGATAATTCACGGTTTATTTCATCATAGCTTAATCCTAAGATTCCTTTGTAGCGATTATTGGTTGATGATGTTGGCGTATTATATACAAGATTAGCATTAGTATTAGGAACATAAGCTTTGGCGTTTTCATCATAGTAACATTCCATATATGAGCCATATTTACCTTGCCAATTGTTATAAATAGCTTGCGTTAAATCAAATTCATCAGAAATACTTAACTTAACAATTGTCTCGCCACTTTTTTCTTCAAAGCTTTTAATTTCCCCGGCAATAGCAGGAGAATATTTCATATCAAAACTGATGTTATTTATATGGACATTTTTAGAAGCTTTGGCTTCAAAATATGTTCCCCACCCAGAATATAAGAATGTTGTTCCTTCATCTCCTACTAAGTAAAGATTATCAATACTTGTAGCGTCCACTTTTGCTGAGAAAGGATATGTTGTATTTTTCTTAAACTTAATAATTTTATTGCCTTCATTATCTTTTATACTATTTAAGAATAATGATAAGGTTCCGGAATTATTTAAAGCATCTGGTGTTATTCCAATATCTTCAGCATTATATATAGTTCCTTCCGTAGGAACTTCATATAATATTTCATTTTCAAAACGATTTTGATCAATTCCCACTTCACTTATATTTGATAATCCTAAATTTTCTTTAGCTTTCATCTTAGTAGAAAAAGGGCTATTACTTAGATTATTTAAAATATCTTTAGTATCCATTTGTTCACTATCATCAATTGAAGTTGATGGTGGGGTTACTGTACTAACCGAATCACTAACTGATGGGCTAGATGATATTGGAGAATTAGAAGAAGAATTGTCTTTACTAGTCGAATTACTAACACTTGTGTTGTTACAACCAACTAGTAATAAAGGCATTAATAGCAGCATAATTTTCTTGTTGAATTTTCCCATGTTTTACTCCTATTTAGCGGCTTTATAACGTGCTAAGGCCGCATTATAATATCCAATTAATTTATCAGCTTTATATCCTTTTATCGTATTAATAAATTTATTATAGCTTTCATCATTATAAGGATCTGCTCCTTCAGTATTACGAATATAACAAGATTCAAGATATTCAAGTTGTGGATCAAGTGCCGCTTTGATAGTAGTAATATCTGCATATTCATCACCAGTCATCTTAATTTCTGCTGGTTCTGGTCTTTTTAAGTACGGAACATAGATTTGTGACATTTCATTTAATTCATGAATAATATCATCATTCATTTTTTCAACAAAATCTTTTGACCAGTATAAAGCTGAAGCACTATTAACATTTGGAGTAATTGTTGCGCGATATTGTTCTTGGTTACCTGTCCAATCACTAGGAACATTAAATGTCCATGATGTATGTTCATCGTTATCCCAAGTCCAGTTTTCACCTTCAACGCCATAAGAAATAAGTTGAGTACCTAAATCACTATACATAATATCCACTAGGCGCGCTACTTCACGAACATATTTGGAATTTTGCGGAATACACGCCCCATCTGGTTTAAAGTAACCAAAGTTAACTTGTAATGGCGTACCGGTGTAATAAGATGATGTTAATGGACCAAAGGTTGTATAATCCTTTTCTAAATCATAGCCGACAATTAAATATGCCGCCGCTCCTACGAAACAACCAAGACGATTAACTTGACCTTTTTGTGCTAATTGGTTATCTGTTTTATTTGAGAATGTATCTTTATCCATTAATCCTTCTTTCCATAAAGTATTCATAAATTGTAAATATTTACGATATGCTTCTGTATATGGAACATAAGTAAATTTTGAATAATCTGATTCAATTTCCGCACCTGGAGAAACATATCCATAGCTTGCTAAAATAAAGTTTCTTAAATGTTCTAATGCTTTAGAAGTAATTGGAATTTCATCACTACTATCATCATTTAAATTAGCGTCTAATTCTTTAAATGCTCTTAAAACATTTAATAATTGTTCTGCTGTTTTTATTTCATTTGTATTTGGAAGTTTTTTGCCTTTATAACCTCCAAATTCATTATTGATGTTATCAATCCATTTTTGATTAATAAACATTTTAAATGTTAAGTCACGAGCAACATCAGAAACAGATAATGTTGAATACATCTTTCCATCACTAAGAGATGCAGCTTTCACAGCATCTTCTTTTGATTTATCAATACCAAAGTTTGTTTCTAAGCCCTTTTTATAATTAGGCATGTAATTATCAATAACATTGCCAATTTCCAATTTTTCGCCTTTAACATTTATTGAATAACTGTCATCATTTAAAGGAACATAAGCGTCATAACCTTTTTCCGCATATGTCACTAATTCCGCAATAGAGTTATTAAATAAGAATAAATCCGGAATTGTATCTTTAGAATTCCAAACACCCGCACGCATATTAGAATATGCTGAAGTATCTGGAGTTGTAAATTCAAAATTCAAACCAGTAATTTGAGATAAATATTTAAACATTACTTGATCTTTATATTCTGGATTTGCGGCACTATGAGGAGCAAATACTTTAATGGTTATTGGTTCTTTAACGATGCGATATGGATTATCTCCCGTTCCATTTAATAAGAAATTATCTGGATCGTAATTATCTCCACGTCCATTGCAACTTGTTAGCATTCCTAAGCACATCATCGAAATAGCCATAGCAATAATTGATCTTTTTTTCATAAATTATTTCCTCCTTATTATCCTTTAACTCCGCCAATGGTAACACCTTTTTCAAAATATTTTTGGAAAAATGGGTATATAACCAATAATGGAAGAGATGATACAACAATAGTTACATATTTTAATTGTTCTGATAAATTAACGTCTGCTCCAGAACCTAGTGATGATTCATTAGAAACAAGAATGCTATTTAGCACATTTTGAAGTGGCATTAAATTAATATCTTGTACGTACATTAAAGCGTTAAAATATGAATTCCAATAACCAACAACAGCATATAGAATCATAACGGCAATGATTGGTCTACATAATGGTAATACAATACGAGTAAATATTCTAACATCGCCACACCCATCAATCATTGCGGCTTCTTGAAGTTCTTTTGGAATAGATGATTCCATATATGTTCTAATAACGATAATGTTAAATACTGATATGCAACCTGGTAAAATAATTGCCCACATCGTGTTATAAAGATGTAATTGTGTTATTAACAAATATGTTGGAATCATACCACCAGAAATAAACATTGTTAAAACCAAGAATAAATTTAAGAATTTACGACCTTTAAAGTCTTTTCTAGAAAGTGGATAAGCACAAAGCATTTGACATGTTACTTGAATAATAGTTCCAATAAATGTGTATTTTATTGAATTCCAGAATCCTTTCCAAATACTTTGATTTTGTAATATTTGTTTATAACCGCTTAACGTAAATTGTTGAGGAAAAATACCAACTTTACCTGCTACAATCGCATCCGCGGAAGAAAATGAAGAAGCTAATACATTTAATAAAGGAAATAAGAATAATATAGCTATAATGCTTACAATAATAATGATAATAGTATCAAATACTTTATCGCCTTTTGTTCTTGTAATATTCATATTCAAAGTTCCTTTCTACCACAATGAATTATCCGAAACTTTGCGGGATACAAAGTTTGCGAGACATAATATGATAATATTCACAACCGAATTAAATAATCCAATTGCCGTAGCATATGAGAATTGCCCCATTCCGGAAGAACCTTTTGGGAAAGAAATATTATAAACATAGGTAGCTATAATTTCTGAAGATGATAAGTTTGTACTTAATTGCATTAAATATACTTTTTCAAACCCAACACTTAAGATATTACCGATTGACATAATAAACATAATAACTGCTAAAGGAACAATTTGCGGTAAATTAACGTAGATTATTCTTCTAAATCTTCCAGCTCCATCAATTGTTGCAGCATCATGTAAGTTAGGATCAACATTGGCAAGTGATCCCATATAAACAATAGACCACCATCCTAAACCTTGCCATAATCCAGATACGACATAAATCATACAAAAGTAATCTGGATTTTCCATTAAGTTAGATGCATCAAATCCAAAAAAAGCAAATAATCTTGTAAAAATTCCGCTATCGGTTTTAAAAAAGGCAAATAGCATACCAACTAAAACTGAAACAGAAATAAAGTAAGGAGCATACATAATGGTTTGTACTACTCTTTTTACTTTTTTAATTCGTACTTCATTTAAGATAAGAGCGTAAATTATTGGAAGTATTGAGTTGAATATTATAGAAGCTACAGATAATATCAATGTATTTTTTACAATAGACCAAAAGTTCGGCTGAGTCATAAACGTATAAAAGTGTTTAAAGCCACCCATTGATGTCCATGGTGAATCAAATATGCCTTTAAAAGATGAATAATCCTTAAAAGCAATAACTAATCCCCCTAATGGAAGATAATGAAAAATTAAAACATATAAAAACGTTGGTAACGCCATTGCAAATAGCGCTAGTCCCATTTTAGAATACCATTTGCGTTTTGCAGGTGTTCGCGATAATGTTTCAATATCTGTTCTTGACATAATATTTGCTTCCATAATCTAAACCTCTCTATCATTCATCTATATTTTAGATGAAAGGGCTAACATTGTTCAATAGTGATATTTGACATTAAATATATACTTTTTTGACATTTAATATTATTTTTACCAAGTTTTTCCAATACTGAAACACATTATTTTTTTAACACACTAAATTAATTTTTTGATTAATAGCAAATTTACTAATTATAAAATCACATTACAGCCTATTTTATGAATAATTATGTCAAAAATATGTCATTTGTATTGACAAACATTATTTATACTTTTTTAATAATGATAGATTGTAATAAATAAATATACTTTTTCGAATTCTTATATACTTTTTTGATTTTTGATAAATAATTAGTGTATAATATAAATTATGTAAGAGGTTTAATTTATGACTAACGAACTGCTATTCACACAAAGTCTATTCTTTCGAAATTTATCTGACGAATTTA
>CAKPAV010000036.1 GCA_934133115.1 uncultured Bacilli bacterium | reverse complement strand
TAGCGTATTAATCACATATCGTACAAGTAATGTTGCTTCTGGTAAATTCTATTTATTTAATCCAGTTGAAACGAGTACATGGGATCAAGTATATAGTAATGCTAATGTTTCATTTAATAATGATGGTGCATGGCATAAAGCAAAAGTTTCTTTCGATGATTTAATTGTTAATACGGTTGGCCATTTAGATTCTGGAGATATCCCAGCAGGTTATAGCATGATTTCTCCAAAGAAAATAAGTGGATGGGGTTTAACAGCAGTAGGAAAAGTTGAAGTAGCAGAAATATCTTACATTTGGGAAAGTGACCTTGATGCTAAATGGAAAGATACTAAGGCACCAGAAATTACTTATGAAGGTGAAACAACATTTAACCAAGTAGAAGGTGAAAAACCACATGAAGTAAAGGCTACTGCTTATGACTCTTATGATGGCGAAGTTACTCCAAAATATACTTGGTCAGAAGGTGCATTAGACGCAAACGGAAACTTAAAAGCTGGTACACATACATTAACAATCTCAGCTGTAGATAAAGCAGGAAATGAAGCGGCAATACGTACAATTACTTATGTTGTTACCGCTAGCGGAAACCCAGATCCAACACCAACTCCGGATCCAGAAGTTAAAAAAGGATTACCAACAGGGGCTATTGTTGGTATTGCGGCTGGATCAGTTGTTGTTATCGGCGGAGCAGTTGGTGCTTATTTCTTCTTTAAAAACAAAAAAGCAAATGTAATTAATGAAGAAAATGCAACTATTGAAGATAAAAAAGAATAAGTTGTAAAAAAAATCTAAAATATAAATTTAAGAACTATAGACTATGTTGGTTTATAGTTCTTTTTAGAAAGGACAGTAATGAAAAAAAGTTTAATTGGATTATTAAGTTTACTATTATTAACTTCTTGCAATAATTTAGCAAGTAGTAGTAATTCGCATAATTTAACAAGTGATTTATCTAATAATAAGCGTGAAATATCATGGTATAGAATGCCAGTTATAAGTTCATTTTTAAAAGAAAAATTTGCATTAAGTGACTTTGGATCTGTTACTATCCAAGAAATAGATGGAAGAACTTTTAATTATGAATTAGAAAAAAGTAATTATTCAGATTTTTCAAATGTTGATTATTTCTCTATGAATGAACAAACTATTACGGCAAATTATGAGGAATTATCAATTGATTTTAAATTTACTTTAAAAGAAAAAGAAGTCAATTTATCATCAGTTGAATTAGTAAAAGCGATGGGAGTTGGCTATAATTTAGGCGATACATTTGAAAGTGATATTGGAAATTATTTTACTAATGCTAACCCAACTTACGCTAAAGCTATATATGATGAGTTGGGATATACTGATATAGATGGTAAGCCTGATGAATTATTTTGTGAAGTAAGGCAACATTATACACCATATCGTGGAAAAACAACGCAAAACACTATTCGCGCTATATATGATAAAGGATTTAGATCCATACGTATTCCTGTTGCTTGGTCAAATCATATGGAAAATGGAAATATATCTACAAGATGGATGAATAGAATTAAAGAAGTTGTAGATTATTGTTTTAAATATAAAGATTTATATGTAATATTAACACTTATGGAGCCGCCTTCTTTTAGTGGCTATTGGCTAGATAATGAACATAAAGAAACAACAGAAACACTTGTAAAAAATGTTTGGACACAAGTTAGCAAAGAATTTGCAAGATATGATTATCGTTTAATTTTTGAAAATCTTAACGAACCTTTACACTATAAATATCAATGGCAAATGAGTAGTGTAATGGAAACAAACCCGCAAGCATATAAAGAAGCAAACGAAAATCTTATGTATTTTAATCAATTATTTGTAGATATAGTACGTAAATCAAAAGAAACAAATAATAAAAATAGGTTTTTGACAGTAAATACATATGGAAATATGGCATATTTAGCTTATGAAGAAAAGGTTAATAAAATATCCAAATTTTCTTTTCCGTTAGATAACGCTACTGATAAATTATTATTTAATGTTCATGGATACAATCCATACAATTACGTATATGGTAAATCAGATAGCTGGAATTCAGCTAATAATAGTGATACTTCAGGCATTGTCGGTTTATTTAATAATTTAAAAACTAATTTTGTGGATAAAGGAATTGGAGTAATTGTTACTGAATGGGGATCCGTTCATGATGCAAAAGATAGTAAAGAACGAGAAGATACACGCAAAGATTATTATTCTTATTTTATGAAGCAAGCTACAACAAATGATATTGGAGTCATGATGTGGGATAATACGGCGATAAAAGATAGTTGGAAAGAAGGATTTGGCTTTTTAAACCGTCATAAAGCAGCGGGTATTTATGATGCTATGAAAAATATATCTAATACAAATTATGATAATGAAACGCTTTGGTTTTACGAAGATATTTTAGATGCTATGTTTAATAGCTACCTGGAAAATAAATAGTTTATTTATAAATTTTTCTATTCAAATGCATATACATATAATAGGTGATTTATATGAATAGAGAAATTATTGCTAAAACTTTAGTGGGTAAAGGAAAACTTGCTATCCAAGAAAAACAAGTCATAAAATTAGAAGAAAATATATCTAAACCTTTAGGATGCTGGATTATAAATCATAAATACGATAGTAAAAAAATAGATAAAAACATTGAACTAAATGGCACTTATGATATTCAAATTTGGTATGCTTATGATGATGACCAAAAAACAAATGTTTTTTATAAAACTATTACATTTTCCGGTGTTTTTCTTATTTCGTGGAAAAATATTAAAACTATTGATGATGAAACTAAGCAAAAAGTTCATGTCATCAAATATCCAACTGCGGTAGCAATGAATCAAATGAATGACCATGAAGTAGAAATAGTTATTGAATCAGTATATTTTGTGGATGTATTCCAGGATTCAATTATTACCGTTAATACGATTGAAGAAGAAAAACAGGATGAAATCATCGATGAGGAAATAGTAATGAATGTTAATCCTAATTATTTGACAGATAAAAAGGAATAGACGCAAAACCTATTCCTTTTTTGGCACTTACAATAATTAATAATGCAAATGATTTTCAATTATAAAATCATGTGATCTAACAGTTACATCGTAAACATAGTAACCATCTTCATCACTCTTATGATATATTTGATTGGCAATTTCACAAGCATAATCGTAATCTTCAAAACTACGAGCCCAATTAAAACTACCAGATGTTGTAAACATCATATTGCCATCTTCATCAGGCCAATATTCATCAACAAATCTTATACTTTCTTCACCAGTGCGACAGATAATGTAATATTCCATAAAAAATCTCCTTACAAATAAGTATAAACATTTTTAGTAAATACACAATAAATATAAATTAATTTGCAAATTTTTTCTTAATGTTCATAATGTTGATTTATTACAATTAAAAAACTTTAAAATCAAATAAAAATTGTGATATGATTAAACTAATAGAAAAATAATATTATTTTTCTTTGAGGTGAAGTTATGAAAGAAAAATATTCTCCAATGATGATGCAGTATTTAAAAATTAAGGAATCAAACCCGGATGTCCTTATTTTATTTCGTTTAGGCGATTTCTATGAACTATTTTTTGATGACGCCAAAATTGCATCAAAGGAATTACAACTAGCATTAACAGGTAAAAATGCTGGTGTAGAAGAACGTGTTCCAATGTGTGGTGTTCCACATCACGCTATTAAAAGTTATATTGCTAAGCTTATCAACCGCGGATATCGTGTTGGTATTGTAGAACAAATGGAAGATCCTGCAACTGCAAAAGGTCTTGTAGAACGAGATGTCGTTCAAATTATTACTCCAGGTGCTTTCATGGATGTTAGTAATGATGATAATAACTATACAGTCGCAGTTGATGAAACGGATTATTGCTATATTTTAGCTTATGCGGACTTATCAACTGGCGAAATTAATGTTATGAATGTTGAAAAAGATATTAGTAGTTTAATATCTGAACTTGATAATATTTTAACTCATGAAATTGTTGTTAAATCAACTTTTAATAAAGAAGCAATTACAACAATTACAGCAAAAAGGAAAATATTAATTTCTTATGAAGATAATGATGAAATTACATTAGAATTTGAAGGTGTCTTACAAGAAGTTAAAGATTTATATCAAATGCGCGCTATTATGCGTTTGATTAATTATTTTAGAAAAACACAAAAAAGATCTTTAGATTATTTACAAGTTGCTCATGTAATTAAAACAAATAAAGCCTTACAAATTGATGCTTATTCAAGACTGAATCTTGAATTAACAAGAACAATTAGAAGTGATGAAAAATACGGGTCACTTTATTGGTTGCTGGATAATACTAAAACTGCGATGGGCGGAAGATTATTAAAACAATGGATTTCTAAACCATCATCGGATATCAATGAAATAATTGCTCGTCAAGATATGATTCAAAGTTTTATTGATAACTTTATGATTCGTAATGATGTACGTGTAATGTTAGATGAAGTATACGACTTAGAAAGATTAATTGCTCGTATTTCTTTTGGTAACGCAAATGGAAGAGATTTATTACAATTAAAAACTTCTTTAAAACCTTTACCAGCTTTAAAAGTCGCTTTAAGTAAACTTAATAATGCTCATATCGATGATATTGCTAATAAATTTTCAAATTTTGATGATTTAGTAGATTTAATTGAAAAAGCAATATCTGAAGATGCACCAATTACAATTAAAGAAGGCGGAATATTTAAACCGGGATATTCTCCGGAACTTGATGAAATAATTGCCTTATCTCATGGTGGCAAAAAATGGGTTGCGGAACTAGAAGAAAAAGAAAGAGAACGTACAGGTATTAAAACTTTACGTATTGGTTATAATCGTGTATTTGGTTATTACATTGAAGTATCTAAAGGTCAAATAGATCAAATCAAAGAGGAATGGGGATATCAACGTAAACAAACAACTGTTAATGGCGAACGTTATATTACCGAAGAATTAAAAGAAAAAGAAGCACTTATTTTAAATGCTGATGAACGTAGAATGCGTTTAGAATATGATTTGTTTGTAGATATTCGTAAAAAAGTACAAGATAAGACGCAATTGATTCAAAGACTTGCTAATAATTTAGCAGTTATTGATGTTATTGTCTCTTTAGCTGAAGTATCTTCAAGCAATAATTTCATTCGTCCAAAATTCAACTTTGAAAGAAGAATTAATATTATTGAAGGACGTCACCCAGTTATTGAAAAAGTATTGAAAGAAAAATTCTATGTGGCTAATGATGTGAATTTAGATAGCAATACGGATGTTTTGCTTATTACTGGACCTAATATGGGTGGTAAATCAACTTATATGCGTGAATTAGCAATTATTGTGGTTATGGCTCAAATGGGATGTTTTGTTCCAGCAAAAGAAGCAGATTTAATGATATTCGACCAAATATTTACTCGAATTGGAGCAAGTGACGATTTAGTTTCTGGCCAATCTACTTTCATGGTTGAAATGAATGAAACAAATCATGCTTTGCGTCACGCAACGGAAAATTCTTTACTTATTTTTGATGAAATTGGTCGAGGAACCGCAACGTTTGATGGTATGGCTTTAGCCCAAGCAATTATTGAATATATTACGGCAAGAATCCATGCTAAAACAATGTTCTCTACGCACTACCACGAATTAACTGAACTAGATAAAGAAATCCCTTCATTAAAAAATGTTCATGTTTGCGTTAAAGAAAATGATGATGAAATTACCTTCCTATATAAAATTAAAGAAGGTACAATGAACAAATCTTATGGTATTAATGTCGCTCGTCTTGCTAAATTACCAAATGAATTATTAAGTAGAGCAAAAGAAATATTGCACGAATTAGAATCTAAAGGTGTTCCTTCTGTGGGTAATGTTTTAATTCAAAATGATCCAGTAGAAGAAGAATGGATTAAAGAAGTTAAGAATCTTGATCCACTTAGTATGTCACCATTAGAAGCTTTAAATTATTTATATGAACTTAAAAAGAAAATAAAAGGATAGTG
Organism: uncultured Bacilli bacterium; assembly: GCA_934133115.1. The sequence continues at coordinate 4,638 of CAKPAV010000036.1, read as the reverse complement.
ATATTATGGGGCGTATTCAAGTATTAGATACTAAACTTGCTAATATGATCGCGGCGGGAGAAGTTGTAGAAAGACCAAGTAGTGTTTTAAAAGAACTTGTCGAAAACTCAATTGATGCGGGTGCAAAACATATTAGTGTTTCAATTATTGAGGCCGGAAGAAAAAAGATTACAGTCGAAGATGATGGATGTGGAATGGATCATGATGACGCTTTATTAGCGTTTAAACGCCACGCAACTAGTAAAATTTCTTCTTCTTTTGACTTATTTAGAATTAAGACTTTAGGTTTTAGAGGAGAAGCTTTGCCTTCTATTGCCTCTGTATCTAAAATGAAAGTAACAACTTCAACAGGTTCAGGCGTGGGAACAGAATTAAATATCATTAACGAAGAAATAGAAGCCAAAGATGCCCCGTTAAGAAAAGGCACTATTATTGAAGTAGAAGAATTATTTTATAATACTCCAGCACGTTTAAAGTATTTAAAGACTGATTATACCGAAAACGCTAATAGCATTGAGATAATGTCTCGTCTTGCTTTAGCACACCCAGAAGTAGCAATTAAATTTTATATTGATGGTAAATGTCAATTTCAAACAAATGGTCGTAATGATTTACTTGAAGTTATTGCGAGTATTTTTGGCTTTGGTGTCGCTAAATCGATGATTCCATTTGAATTTGAAGCTGTTGATTATCAAGTAAAAGGATACTTAGGAAAACCCGATATTGCTAAAGCATCAAGATATTATATGATTACTTTACTTAATGGAAGAAATGTATATATGCCTAAAGTACAAGGTGCTATAAAAGATGCATATAATGATTTTATCCCACCTAGCAAATATCCATTTGTAGTGTTAGATTTTTATGTTGATTATGCTTTAGTGGATGTTAATGTTCATCCATCAAAAAGAGAAGTACGTTTTTCTAAAGAAGAAGAATTACGTCTTGCTCTTTTAGAAAAAATACCAGAAGCACTTAGACCGAAAACTATTTATGATGAAATACCAGTTAGTGAAGTTAAAAAAGTTGAAAAACCAGTTATTGAACATGTGGATTTATTTGATACTATGGAAGTAGAGGAGAATAATCCAAATATCCCAAAAGTAGAAGAAACTAAGTATGAATATGTAAAAGAAACACCAAAATATAATGAAGTTGTTAAAGATTTTGTAAAAGATAATAATATTAATAATACTATAAAAGAATCTCATGAAGAGATAAAAGAAGAACCTTATGTAGATACTTTTAAAAGTCAAGATGAAGAATATGTTACACCAATAACTAAAGAACCAGAACAACCAAAAAGAGTTTGCCCAATTCGCCCTTTAGCCCAGCTTAATAAAACATACATCATTGGTGAAGATATTAATGGTGATGGAGGATTTTATCTTATTGATCAGCACGCTGCGATGGAAAGAATTAACTTTGAATATTTTACTCATCTTTATGCTAAAAAGATAATTACGATGAATCCACTTGTACCAATTGTTATTAATTTAAAACCAAGTGATGTTACACTATTTACAAATCAAAAAAGAGAAATTTTAAAATCAATTGGTTTAGAATTTGAACCATTTGGTTATAATGCTTTTAAAGTAGTGACAATTCCTACTTGGATTCATCGCGAAGACGAAAAAGAATATGTTGATGATTTAGTGGATATGGCTCTTCATGATGATAAAGTTGATGAATTTAAATTAAGAAAACACGCAATTGCCACAATGGCTTGTAAGGCTTCTTTAAAGGCAAATATGAATTGCACAATGCAAGAAGCTGGTGTAATGCTAGAAAGATTATTTAACTGCGAAAACCCACATAATTGTCCACACGGAAGACCAATTATTGTTAAATTCACAAAATATGAATTAGAAAAACTATTTAAGAGGACAGGCGTATGATTATCGTGATTGCAGGTCCAACATGCTCAGGGAAATCTAGTTTAGCCATAAAATTAGCACAAGTACTAAATGCAGAAATTATAAATGGTGATGCTTTTCAAGTATATAAATACTTTGATATTGGTACAGCAAAACCAACATTAAAAGAACGCGCTCTAGTTCCGCATCATTTGTTTGATTTTGTTGATCCTAATACTAATTTTAATGTTAAAGATTATCAGGAGTTAGCAAGAAAGACTATTGCTGATTTAGAAAATAAAAAGAAAAATATTATTATTGTTGGAGGAACTGGTTTATATCAAAAAGCAACATTATATGATTTTTCTTTTGATGATGAGGATAATCATGCAGATATGTCTGATTTAGTTTCATTAACTAATGAAGAATTATACGAAGAATTAAAAAAAATCGATGAAGAATCAACAAAAACTATTCACGTTAATAATCGTAAAAGAGTACTAAGAGCAATTGAAATATATCGTTTGCATGGTAAAACTAAGACTAGTATTATTGATTCACAAGAACATAAATTGTTATATGATGTTATGTTTATAGGTCTTAACGTAGAACGTGAAAAATTATATAATGATATTAATAATAGAGTAGATGAAATGATTAAAGATGGTCTAGTTGAGGAAGTTACAAATTTAAAAAGCAAGTATCCAGCATCAATTCATGCTTTTCAGGCTATTGGATATAAAGAATTATTAGCTTATTTAGATCATAAATTAACTTTAAATGAAGCAATAGAATTAATTAAGAAAAATTCACGTAATTATGCTAAAAGACAAATGACTTATTTTAAGAATCAATTACCAATGAAATGGTTTGATAATGCTGATAAAGCATATAATTATGTGATTGAAAATATGAAAGGGGACTAAATATGGAAGAAAAATTATTAAAAATTAGTGATATCGCTAAAAAAGTAGGCATTAAAGACAAGTATTTAGAACCATATGGCCATTATAAAGCTAAAATTAATATGGAAATTATGGAAGAATTAAAAAATAAGCCTAATGGAAAATTAGTTCTAGTTACCGCAATTACACCAACGAAAGCCGGAGAGGGTAAAACAACAACTTCCATCGCTTTAGCGGATGGATTAGCGAAAATTAAAAAGAATTGTATGCTTGTTTTACGAGAACCTTCTTTAGGCCCAGTTTTTGGCATTAAAGGCGGCGCGACTGGTGGAGGTAAAGTATCGATTGGACCGAGTGAAGATATTAATTTGCATTTTACTGGTGATATGCATGCTTTAACTTCGTCTATTAATTTAGTGTCTGCTATTATTGATAATCATATATTTCAAGGTAATGAATTAAATATTAATCCAGATCGTATTGTTTGGAAAAGAGCTATTGATATGAATGATCGTGCTTTAAGAGAAATTACTATAGCACAAGGTCGTAATAATGGAGTAGTTCGCCAAGATGGATTTGTTATTACGGTTGCTTCAGAAATGATGGCTATTATGTGTTTAGCGGAAAATAAGGAAGACTTTATTAATCGTGTTAATAAAGTAATCGTGGCTTACACTAATGATGATTTACCAGTTACAATAAAAGATTTACGTATATCTAATGCCATATACAAACTAATGAAAAATGCTTTAAATCCTAATTTAGTTCAAACGTTAGAGCATAATCCATGCTTAGTTCATGGAGGCCCTTTTGCTAATATTGCGCATGGTTGTAATTCAATTATGGCTACAAAATTAGGATTAAAATTAAGCGATATTGTTGTAACAGAAGCAGGATTTGGTGCTGATTTAGGCGCAGAAAAATTTTTAGATATTAAATGCCGAGTTGGCAATTTAAAACCGGATATGGCTGTTATGGTAGCGACTATTCGAGCGCTTAAAATGCATGGGGGAGTATCGCAAACTGATTTAGAATTAGAAAATGTTGAAGCAATGCTTGAAGGATGTAAAAATCTTGAAAGACATTTAGAAAACATGAAAAAGTTTGGCTTACCAGTAGTAGTAGCTATTAATCACTTCGCTAGTGATAAAGAACAAGAAATAAAAGCATTAACAAAATGGTGCAAAGATCATAATTATGTTGTTTCTTTCCTTGATGGATTTATTAAAGGCGGAGATGGTGCAATTGACTTAGCGAATAAAGTTATGGAGACATTAGAAACTAAAAAATCTAATTATCACCCTATCTATGATATTAATTTATCAATTAAAGATAAAATCAAAAAGATTGCTAAAGAAATATATCGCGCTAGCGATGTTGTTTTCTTAGAAAAAGCAGAAAAAAATATCGCAAAATTCGAACAAATGGGTTTTGAAAATACTCCAGTTTGCATTGCAAAAACGCCTCAATCATTTACTGATGATGCTAAAATTTACGGGGCGCCGAAAGATTTCACTATAACCGTAAGAGATGTTACCTTATCAAGTGGTGCAGGATTTGTAGTAGCTTTAACAGGTAATATTTTAACTTTACCAGGACTTCCGAAAGTCCCAGCAGCAGTAAAAATGGAAGATGAATAGTATGGAAATCATTAGCGTGAAAATCGGTGACATTGTTGAGATGAAAAAAGAACATCCATGTGCTAGCCGCTCTAAATTATTTGAAGTAACAAGAGTGGGCGCGGATATTAAATTAAAGTGTCTTGGATGTGGAAATGTTGTTATGCTTGACCGTGAAACTTTTAACAAAAAACTAAAAAGAAAAATTTCTTAGTCGAAAAATCAAAAATCCTTCTTTATTAATTAATAGGAGGATTT
>CAKPAV010000035.1 GCA_934133115.1 uncultured Bacilli bacterium | reverse complement strand
CGGAGTTTAAACAATTTATTATAAATATTGCTAGAAGGGTGGGTGTTGGCAAATGGAATTTACTAGTTTTTCAAAATTGAATATAAGTGATTATGTGTATATTGTTGGAATAGTAGTTATATTGCTTTTTGCGACTGCATTCATAACTCTAGCAATATTTTTCTTTAATTCAAAGAAAAAGAATATTATACATAGTTTAGAGGATGAAGAAATTCAATCCGAAGTTGATCATGATGTAGAAAAGTTAATAAAGAAAAACAAAACTAACGAAAGCATTATTGAACATTATAAAAAGAAACAAAAAAGAAGCAAAATGCGTGGAAAAATTGGTGCTAGCGTGATTGCATTAATTTATGTGGTGGTTGTTATATTAATTGGTTTTTCTGTATCGGTCAAAAGAAATAATCAACAAATGTGGTTTGGAAATACCGCAATGTTAGTCATTGAGACAGATTCTATGTCTCAAGCCTATAAAGGCAATACATATTTACAAGATGATGGAAAAATGGGCGACGAAAATCGTATAGCCCAATATTCATTCATCACAATTACCAAAGAACAAAAATATATTGATAACATTAAACCATTTGATGTTGTGGCATTTAAAATGCTATCAAGTGACAATAAAACATATATAACAATCGTTCACCGTCTGATTGAAGTGACTTATGATTCAGAAGGTAATCCTTTATATACATTTAGAGGAGATGCTAATGTCAAGTCAATGGCGGGAGAATATCAAATCAAAAAAGATATGATTGTTGGTGTTTACGAGACTGACGGATACAAAGGAGCAAAGAACCTACCATTAGGTTACGCTATTTGTTATTTTCAGTCTAATATAGGTATTATTATTTTAGTAATCGCATTCATGTTAATGTTAATTTATTCCATTTTAGCGGAGAAATTATTCTTTATATATGATACAAGATATAATGAGCTTCTACTTATTAAACTTAACCAAGTTGAGGAAGAAATAAAAGTTGAAGAAGCACAAACTACTATAGATGTTTTACCTCAACCAGTAGAAGAATCCCAATTAGATATAAGAGAGGATGCTACAGAGGAAGAAATAGAAGAAAAGATTGAAGAGATTGCTAAGGAAAATAACATCGAAAAAGAAAAAGTATTGGTTAAAAAAGGTAAAGTATATTATCGTGATCAATATGGTAGATTTATGCGTTTAGCAGATTATCTAAAATTACATGAAAATGATGATATAAATGCGCCTAAAAAGCCAAAAGCAAAAATTATTGAGCCTAAAAAGGCACATGTTATTAAGAAAACAGGCAAATTTAGACCAAGAGATAAATATGGTCGTTACATAAGATTTGAAGATTATTATAAAATGCTTGAAGAGAAGAAAGAAAAAGCAGAGGTGAAATAGGTATGAAAAGAAAACTAATTACACTATTAGTTCCTTTACTTGTATTTCCACTTCTTGTAGGCGGAGGATTTGCCTTATTCTTCTTTGGAGATTTATCAACAAGTAATAAAGATCAAAATGTTAGTATTGATATAGCAAGCAATCCTGATATCGGTAGTATTGAATTAAGATATGCTGATGAAAATGGAGATTATCCTGAAGGCAATAACGAAGTATTAAATACTAATTTTAAAAATAAAGTTTTTATGGATTTTGACTCTGTTTACCTTATTAGAAATGATAACCCAACAGTAAAACGTAATTTTACTATTTACTACACGAGTCCTATTGCCATAACTAGCGTATTCCATTTGAATGTGGCATTACTTTGTGAAGTTACAATAACAGATACAGACACTAGAGGTGTAAATATTGTTGAATTTGATGATAAAAATGGTGAAGAAAGATTTTATCCATCTTCAAAATCTGTTCTAGATATTTATGAACCATCAGTTATCTTATATGAAGATTGGGATGACAACTTTAAACTTGTTAGCGGCGGTGGAGCAAATGATACTAGTGCTACATATGTAGCAAGTATTAGAAATAATCTTTTGGTTGATTCAACAATTAGTGAAGATTGGCATACAACATTTAATATTGACTTCAATTATAAGGATTATAACGCTGTTAGAAACGGCGAACGTATTGAAGGGAATATGGCGCCTAGTATATCAGAATTTGCTGATTCCTATAAAAATAAAATTATTTCTAATAGGAAAGCAATGGAACATTCCAATGTAAAAATCACTTTTTATTTACAAGTTGTAGGAGAAAATTAAATAGTGAAAGGAGAAATATGCAATGAAAAAAATATGGTCATTAATGTTAATTGGATTAATATTTATAGCAACAGCAGTTACTAGTGCTTTTGCATATTTTACTTTTACTGAACCTGTGACACTTGAAAATATCACTACTGGCGCTGACAACGCTAAGTTTGACGAAACAGAGTCAGATTTCTATAAAGTATATTTCTTTGCATCTCCTTATTATGCCACAGGTGCAACAATTGATGGAGAAGAAATAACAGATCCATTAAAAATTGCTGATAGCGGTTCTAAAAATCCGTATAACCAAGACAATGAATATGGCCTTATTGGTGGTCAGGTGTCAGAGGCTTTTGCAAACGCTATTTTTCCGAATAGTGGTGATAAGTTTTATATTTCAGCGGAAAGCATTGATAATAGTAAATTAGGCACAGAGGGTGCTATTAAATTGTGGCCGCAAAAATATTGGTCAGGCTATATTTTAGCGAATCCTAATTATGGAATTTATGAAAGAACAAGTACATATGTCTCATTAACAGTTAATGCTAATATTCCTGCAGATGTGTTATCAGATATTATCGCCCAAACAGTTTTTAAAGATCAATACGGATTTGGCCCAGAATTTATTGGATGGACTTATGATATGGAAGCTTGTAATAATCGTGTTAGATATAATGGAAAAAGATATAAAAGTGGAGACATGAAGCGAATTGATAGCAGAGGACATGGAGTTAATGGTAGTAATGACCAAATTGGAAACTATGGCTTCCAAGGAAGTATTGAGCAAATTTCTTCTTCAACATCTTTATATTATATAGATAATATGGGAAGCACCAATTCGCAAATAGCATCAATTGATGGGTCTTTAAAAGGCGATCACGTGATATATTTATATCCTGTTTTCACAGCTAAAAACTACGATGCAAATAAATGTATTGGCGGAGTTGCTACAACGCTTGCTAAATTTAGAATTAATCCAGAAGTTGATGAAAACGGCCAATATACATATCAAACTAAGCAATCTGGAGAAATCAATTATGCTGAGGAAAGATATACAGTTGCGTTATTCCAAAACGAAACATCCAATATTAATGAACCTAACTATTTTACTAACGATATGTATTTTGATACAAGCGGGAATAGTGAAATTAAAAATATACAACTTGATATGGATCCGGAAAATGGTTCTAGTTCATGGGCTTCTTATTGGAGTACAGCTTTAAATTATGATGATTTAAAAGCTTTAAATTTGCCGAGCGGCTATTACAGTATTTTTATGAGTTTATGGATTGCAGATCCAACAGGAGATAAAGAAACAATTCAAACTCAAAATATTAAAAAAGTTATTGAATCTTTTGAAAATTCAAATAAATATGTAAAGATAACTAGTTCTAAAAGAGAAGATGGTGTAACGCCAGGTATTGACTGGATGCCTATTAATAGCGCCACGGACCAAAATAAAAAAGCGGTGTGCTATGTTATTGGATTCCAAAAATCAGATGATTATCGCATTACTGGTAATTCTTTAAATGGGTCAATTAATAATTTTGAATCGGCTAAACGTAAAAAATTATATCGTGCGTCAGTAAATAGTGATGATAAAGAATACTTTTTTAGTGATAGTTTATCATTAAATCATAATGATGAATTTTCAATATTAGTAGAAAATACGACAACGGCAACGGTTCCTTATTCGTTTAGTGAGATGGATGCAGATACGCTTAATATATATAACAATGCGTTAACAGCATCAAATCATAATAACAAAACACCTTTTGTTAGTGTTGGTAGTGATAAAAATATTAGTTTAGTAACCACAAATGGCAAAAATAATAAAATGGTTTGCAATAAGGCAGGAATATATGCAATCATGGTGGCGATTGAATACAAAGATGGAGTTGCTTCAAATATTAGTGTTTCATATCGTGAATTAGATGCAAGTTACTTTATATTTATTTTAAATTCAAAACCAACTGATGATACATTCTTTAATTCTGAGGCATTAGAAACTTCTAACGATTTTTTAGCAATGGGATCATTTAGTTTGTATAGTTCTATTATTGATACAATCGTTCTCAAAGGTAAAAACAGTGAAGGATTAACTATTAAAGAGATTCATGAAGCATATCCTAATATGGCGTTTGTGGATACCGCAACGGGATGGGAAATTAAGTATAGTTTATTTGAAAGTGGTAAGTTTATTTTAAATAGAAATTATGTTATATATTTAAATCCAAATAGTTAACTTATAAAAGCAAGGCTATGTAATAAATCCTTGCTTTTTTTTGGCTATTTACACAAAAACATTAAATAAGATATAGCAAAATTTATTGACTAGTATTATAATTGTGTAGTTTGGAGATTTAAAAATGATTTATTCGGTAATTGTAGCGGTTTTAGTATCAATATCTATTATTTTATTAATATTATTTAAACCAAATATTAAAATAAAAAACATAAGTATAAGTACATTCTTTATACCTGCTTTGATTGGAGCAATTATATTACTTGTATTTAACATAGTGCCAATAAAGAATGTTTTCGATGCATTTACATCCACTAGTAGCGTTAATCCAATTAAAGTATTGGTGTTATTTATTTCTACAGCGATGATTTCTATATCTCTTGATGAGTTAGGATTTTTTAAATATATTGCCATTAAAGCATTAAATAAGTTCCATAATAATCAATATACATTATTTTTTATTTTATACGCCTTAGTAGCGGTTTTAACTATATTTACGTCTAATGATATAATTATATTAACATTCACGCCATTTATCGTTTATTTTGCTAAACACGCTAAAATTAACCCTATTCCTTATTTGATTATGGAATTTATTACTGCAAATACATATTCAATGTTATTTACAATTGGAAATCCTACCAATATATACTTATCAAGTTACTTTAATATATCATTTTTAGACTACTTAAAAGTAATGTATTTACCAACTCTTTTAGCGGGCTTTACATCCTTAATATTATTACTATTAATATTTAATAAAGATTTACATCAAGCGATGGATTTAATAGATATAGAAGAGGCTAAAATAGATAATAAACCATTAATGATAATTAATTTAATTCATCTAGGTGTAACTATTATTTTATTAGCAATTTCTAACTATATTCATTTTGAAATGTGGATTATTTGTTTATGTGCGGCTTTATCTTTAACAATATTCTTAATTAGCGATGCTATTATTCATAAATCCGCCACAACAATTAAACATGTTTACAAAAGACTTCCTTATAACCTAATACCATTTGTATTATCAATGTTTATTATTGTTTTGGCATTGGATTATAATGAGGTTACAGTGCATATTGCAGAATTTCTAAATAACATAAATTCTTCAAAAAATATGACAATTTTTAACTATTTATTAATTTCAACAATATCGGATAATTTAATTAATAATATTCCTATGTCAGTATTGTTTGCTCCAATATTAACTGATGTTAATAATTATCAATTACCAGCGATATATGCAACAATAATAGGATCAAATATTGGTGCATACCTAACACCAATTGGCGCCCTTGCAGGCATTATGTGGATGTCATTACTTAAAAAATATGATGTTAAATTTACTTTTTTTGATTTTATGAAATATGGAATAATTATTGTTCCTGCTGTTTTATTAATGGCATTATTAGGACTAATGGTTACTTGTTAATAACTAATCAACATTTAAAATACATAAAAATTGCTAAGAATTTTTCATTCCTAGCAATTTTTGTTCATTTAACCATATAGGAGGGTTAATTTTTTTTAGAATTCATCAGAATCATCATCACTAGCTACTTTTTGTTTTTCTTTTACTTTAATCTTATCTAAAGCAATTAAAGTTACATAAACTGCATCAAGAGCAACTAATACACCCGTAACGCCCCATGCTACTCCACGCCAGATTCTCCAAGGAGCAGTTGTATATTTAATAGCAGATCCAGGAGCAAGACCAACGATACAGTTAGAGTTTGCTTTGTTATAAAGAATGTGTTTAGTAGCATCTTTTAACCAGTATACCGCAGTAGCGCTATTAGTATCATATAATCCGTTTGTACCATTATTTGTTAAAGTTAAGGCTCCGCCTTTTCTTAACATCAAGTCAGTAGTCATATATGTATTTGGTTGACCACCAGCATCAGTAATAGTTGTACCTGTATAACCAAATTCATCTCTTAAGATGCCATTAATACTATCAGAAGCACCAGCCCAACGACCACCAACACGGTTGTATGAAGTCATAATACCAGTTGCAGCAGGCATTTCTTTACTTGCTAATTCGTATTTACCTTCTTCATTTACTTTATAATAGTTAATAGTCATTTTTGCTTCTTTAATGTAAATTTCCCAGCCTTTTGTATATATTTCTCTAAAAGCTTGTTCATTTACCCAAGAGCAATAACCATTCTTTTGTCTATTAGTTTCTTGGTCATTTAAGACATAGTGTTTCATGAAAGTAATTAGACCTTTTTCAGAAGCTTTGCTTGCTTCAGCAGCAGCCATCTTACCTGATAATAAACCATCTTCAGAATAATATTCGTAGTTTCTTCCACCAAAAGCAGAACGATGAACATTTAATCCATAACCATAGATACCAGTAATTAAAGAACCACCAGCGAGTTTGTTACAGAATGCTTCTTCACCAAATACTTCACCCAACAATGAGGCAACTTCTAAGTTGAATGTAGCTGCAACCATTGGGTCACCGCAGTACCATTTATTAATATTTTTAATTGTTAATGCATGTGCATAATATCCGTAAGGAGAGTCAGCGTCAAATGATTTTGGTACACCATTTGCTTCATCTTCAACTTCATTCCATCCACCATTTGAGAACATATAAGCCATTGAATCAATAGTGAATTGGTTAATATAGTCATCCCATTTTGGATCATCATAATCAACACCACGCATATCCGCTAAAACGTAAGAAGTAGTGTGGTCGTCAGTTACAGGCATTTCAGTAATTGGATTGTTCTTTTCATCCCAAACGTCATATTGTGCAACTTGTTCTAAGGCATATTCATTAGTTAAAACATAGTCATCATTTTTTGGTGCAGTTGGGAAAGATGTTTTGAAATCTTCACGTGAGAAGTCATGGATATAACCATCACCAGAAGTACCATCTTTGTAAGATTTAAACTTATGATTTAATTCTTCATCTTCTTTATTAGTTGCAGCAACTAAGTCTGTTGTACGTTTTCCGTCTTTTCCGTCTTTATAAACAATCTTTTTAGATAAGTTACGTGTCCATAAGTGTTTGGCTTGTTCACTAGCGCTTTCTTTATCAATTGTTTCCCAAGAGTGAGCGTTACTTGATAAGTAGAAGTTATAGTTACCAGCATCCATAATGTAACATTTTTCATTTTTATAATCATAAGAAGAGAAGTAATCATCTTTGATTTCAATAGTTACAACATCAGACTTACCAGGTTGTAATAATTTTGATTTTGCGAATCCACCTAATACTACGTGAGATTTTTCTACTTCACCTTTGATATAAGGAGCGTTTACATAGATTTGGGCAACACCTTTACCAGCAACGCTACCAGTATTAGTGATTTTAACATTAAATGTGTAGCTAGCAGTTTCCACATTATATGTAGGAGTATCATCATATTCTAATGAGAAATCTGTGTAAGATAAACCATATCCAAATGGGTAAACAACAGCTTCATCATAATCAAACCCAGCGTAGTTATTATTTTTTGCTTCATAACTTGCTGTTTCATAATAACGATATCCAACATATATGCCTTCTTCATATTCAACGAAATATGTTTCGCCTTGATAAGAATTTAAAGAAGCAGAGTTGCTATATTTATATGAACCAAAATTTTGCCATGTTGGATCTTTCTTTAAATCACGAACATAAGTATCAACTAAGTGTCCACTTGGGTTTACTGTACCATCAAGAATATTGGCTAAAGCAGTACCACCTTGAGAACCACAGCAGCCTGCCCATATTGCAGCAGTTACTTTAGACAAATCATATTTTTGAGTTGGATTATATGGGTCAGTATACATTCCATTACTATCCATATTAGGATCATCTTTATCAAGGAATCCTAATTCCATAGCATTTGCAGAGTTAATAACTACAATGACTTTTTTAATTTTCTTTGAAGCATAATCAAGTAATTTTAATTCGGCATTATTAATTGTTAAACCAGTTCTATTTTGTTCTTTACTACCAGCATTTAATGATTGGTCATTACCTTCACCAGAGTTACGTTTAAGAGTCACAACCGCGGTATCATAATCTGCAAAAGTAGATTCAGCACTTGCTAATGCTGTAGCAGGGTCATCAAAGTCACCTCTTGCCGCATTATATAAAGCAGTTACTGCTTCATTAGTATCAAATTTATTTTCTAAACCTTTACCTAATGATATAGCACCACTAGTAGTGGCAGGGTCTTCACCACCCGACATATTATTATGCCAAGAATAATAGCCTAAGATAGTTACTTTTGTTGATTTTGCTAATGGAAGAGCGTTATTTTCATTTTTTAATAATGTCATACCTTCTTCTGCGGTTAATTGAGTGGCATCTTGAGCATTTTTAAGTGCTTCATCTTGGCTTTTGGCTTTAAAATCAATATAGTTAGTATCTAATCCTTCACCTTTATCAGTTACAATGGCATCGCCAGGAAATAACAAATCAAGGTTACCGGCTTGAATATTACTAGCTATTGTTGCGGCAGTCATAACAACAAGAACACTAAGACCAATAGTGCTCATTGTTACTATTTTTTTCTTTTTTGTTTTATTCATAATTTTCTCCTTTATTTATTTTTTAATGCAAATTTCTTTTGATAAATTAATAACGTTCCATTAGCGATTTTGATAATAGAAGTAATAATTCCAAAGATTAAGATAAGTGTTGGATAGAATGTTTTAGTAAATGATAATTCTCCATGCATTGCCGGATATAAATATTCTAAATAATAATTTTGATATGAGTCTTTAACTTGTTCCGCATTCATAATAGCGAACTTATCGCAGTTAAATAATATAATTGCGCCAACAAGAATTAATCCCCCAGTTATAAACTCTAGAATAGCTTTCTTTTTATTTGTTCCTCTTGCTTTATATAATTTTGGATACATTATTAACCAAATAACTATCGTCAAGAATGGAACAAAGAAACCAAGGAAGTTAAATATATTGAATGTAAATTCAGTATATCCTTGAATAATCATTTCACCTACACCCCAGTAAATGGCTTGCCATCCAGGATAAGTAAAGGGATTTTCATATTTTGTTCCTGGAAGAGTTTGAATGGTAAATACACCAAACAGATTAAATCCAACAAATAATAATAAAGATATAATGCTTAATATTAATGAGGCTATGAATAAATAAGAAATAGCTTTCTTTATTTTATTCATCTTATTTTCATACGACATATTCATAATTAATTACCAGGAATATATTCAGTAACAACATCGATTGTTTGAGCAAAGAAGCCAGTTGTTTTGATTTGGAAAGAGAAAGTATATTTTCCATCTACTTTATTAATTTCCACTGGATCTTCACCATCAAATGTTAATGTGAATTTTTCATTTTCAAAAGTATAAGTGCCTTTTTTAGATAATGTTCCACCACTATATAAGAACATTTTGTTTTCATTATTTGTTAAGTTTAATTCAACTTCTTTAGTTCCACCATCAGGTCCACTAGTAGTATAACTTCCAACGAATTGGTATAATGTTTTACCATCAAAGTCAGCATTTGTCATTTGTGAATTGGAAATACTTGTATTAGTAGAACAGAAGAATGCTTTTGAGTTATAACTTAAACGAAATCCAGGATGCTCACTATTTATAGACATTTCTGATACAATTTCTTGATTGTTATTTATCAAAACAAATAAATTGTTTTCTAATTTCCAACTAAGTCCTAATGTTACAGATCTAGCCGAACCACTAGGTTCATTAATGACTACGGAATTATCTTTATGAGCATATAAATAAGCAAATGCTAATGAATTATTATTACCAGTAGCTTTAGCTTCAAAGATATATTTACTATCTCTTTCATCCCAGGTCTTATAGTCTTTTGCTAATGTGCTTCTAAAATTAGCGTCTTTGGCTTGGAATAAAGTTGTGGAACTACCTTCGCTAGTTTTTACATTATAATAAAATTCATGACGTCCTTGATTCTTATTAAAATCAGTATGGATAATGGTATTATTTCCATCACTAAGATTAATAATATATCCATATCCTTGTTCTAATGTCCAAGATCCTTCATAAGCAAAGTTAAATGTGGTTAAATCTTCTTCCTCTTCAGTAGTAGAAGCAGATGTTTCTTCACCTGCTGCTGGACCTCCGCCAGGACCACCACCACCTGGGAAACCACCACCACCTGGGCCACCTCCTCCTTGAGAGGCTTTCTTAGTACATGTGGCATTAAAACTGACTTTGTTATCTTTCTTTAATAATAAGTCAAACGTATATGCATGCTGACCCACAGTAATCTC
>CAKPAV010000034.1 GCA_934133115.1 uncultured Bacilli bacterium | reverse complement strand
TTGGCAAATACAAAGCATTAGCGAACATAAATCCGCCTTTTGAAATATTTTTATCTCTAATTTTTCCAGCAAAATCATAAAGTCCATCAAATAGATATGAATGAATTTGTTGTAGTCCTCTTGTTGTTCCAACTTCTATATCATAAATTATTCCCGAATTAATCAAATCATAAGCTTTCTTTTTGCTCTGTTCATCAAGTGGATCATTATTTCCTTTTAGCCATTCTTTTAAAATGCTTCTACGTTTTCTTGGAAGAATATCTAAAAGAACATCCAAGCCTTTAATTGATAAACAATCAGTATCGTAAGTTTTACCATCTGAAGCAGTCATTTTCAGTTGCTTGCAATTTGCCAATAACTCACTATTCCTTGTTTTAATTGTATACCAATATATTCTTGGATTTGATGTTTCCACTACTGCCGCTATTAAGTCTATAGCGCAAACAAACCATGATGATGATTCTTCATCCCACCTTGACCTTACAGGTTTTTTATTAAAATATCTTATTGGAGTTTTTGTAGACATATTTTATCACCATTAATATTATACCATAAAACGCATCAGTTATCTACAAATTGCAAGCAACTGAATTTTTTGAAATTATTATTTTGCTCTTAACGCTATCTATATTATTGATTATAATCAAAAATCTAGAATTTCTTTTATCATCAATTCTTAAAATTGTGTCTTCTTTTGATGCATGTGCAAAAGGATTAATTGGTATCAAAATATCTTACTTCTAAATGTGTTATTAGAGTGATTTTAATACAATTTGGCATACCCTTAAATTCTTGGCATGCCTTTTGAAATTTTGGCATACCACTATTAATCCCAATCATCATCGTCTTCATCAACATAGAATTGTTATTCTTGCTGGCATTGATTATAAACATTATTAATAGCCTCATGGAATAATACAAATGAATGCTTTGCTTGAGGATTATTATTTTTTAACTTTAAATATTCTTCTTTAATGTCATTCCAAATGCCTTTGTAATTATTCTTTAGCCAATCGAGCTTATCATTGTTAAAGCGTGACACATTTCTAATTTCCCAAGTATAGTTTTGCTGTCCCTTATTAAATCTAGAATATTTGTAACATCCCGAATCATCATCATTTGGATAAAATATAACACTAAAGTCACATCCAACTATTACATTTTTATTCTTCTTATCGACTTGCTTAATAGTAATTACTGACGTTGAATTTTCAACTGTTGTAAATCTAGTACCTTTAATTGCTTGTTGAAAGGCATCAAAGAATGATTGACGAATAGATGGTTTCCAATTAAACTTATCGTTCATTACGAGATTGTAATCAAAATCATATCCAGCATTACCACCTTTGATTCTTGTAATAAGATGTCTACCACCACTACCAATTAAATGAAATTGAAAGGTTTTATCTGAATCATCTTTTTTTAAAATCTTTTGAACCTTCCTAATGATTGCCTCTATCTCTTCACGGATAGGTGCATATTCTTTTTTTACTACAAATTCATACATATAAAAATCTCCTTTTTTGCCCATGCCACCCATCTAGAATTAAATATCTTTTCTAAATCTTTTTATTTTATCACAAAATCATCAAAAACACAACCACTGAGCAAAAAAACCTCCACCAAAATTGATGAAGGTAAAATTATATTCTTAGCATCTATACATTCAAATCTCTTAAAGAATAAAAAAACCTTGATAGCATCGTATCAAAGTCGTTCTTTCAATATGTATAAGGACAATTATAGTAATACAAATGAAACACCTCTTAAATTTTGAAACACCCCAACAAAAAGTGAAACACCCTTGAAACACCCTTTCGTGGTAAAGAAAAAGACTCCATTTACCTGGGTAGGAGCCAAACATGATTAATTACCTTAATCTTGCGTACAGCTATCTATTACCGCCCATAGGTACTTGAATGCGGAGCAACACGAATACTTAGTGCTATCTTCGGAGCATTTGCAACTGCTCAAATATATTATACTGATTTCACTCCAAAATTTGAATAAGTTGGAAGTAAAAATCAGTTAAACGATATGTTTATAAATACAATATGTTTGTCTCTATAAAAACAAGGGTTTATTGCTGACAAGTGCCTAAAATATGTTTCCTAAGACATCTCGTTTTTTCGTTACAACCCTTAGTTGAAACTACTTAAATGCTGGCAAACTTATAATATCAATTGAACCGCTACAAACTCCAATTATCCAAAATAAGATGAAAATGCCTTAAAATATGCCATTTTAACCCTATTTTTAGCTATTTTGGCTTATTTCTTTGTCAGCAAACAAACCGTCTCAACATGGGTGCGGTTATAATAAGTGCTGACAAACCCCTATTTTTCGGGGTGTGCGACTATTGTAATGCTGACAAATTATAACTTTTCTTCTTTAAAGTACCTAATCAAATCGTTGACTATGCTCCAAAAGGCATCTCCAAATTGATGTGGAACGTATAGATGTTGTATTAGTTTTTTATCATATTTATACTTCATAACTGCCAAAGAAAAAGCATATGCATCTATCTCTATATCTTGTTTAAAGTAACCATCATTCTCATTGCCATTTTCATCCAATGCTTTAATATAGTTTTCTTTATTATCTTCGAATATCCATTGCTCTACCAATTTAGAATCAAATGGCACTTCTCTTCCATTCTGATAATCATCAATAATTAGATGTTGGAATATATGTCTAATTTCGTGAAGCAAAAAGTATTCAACAGTATACAAGTCTTTATTCATATAATGATTCATTACTGAAAATAAATTAATATGAATAACATTATCCTTTCCAACTGCTGCTATTACTGCACTTTCTTCACCATAGTTAAAGGCCCACTTTATGGTTTCTTTGAACATGAAGAATTTAGCATCTTTTTTAATTAAGTCTTTAATTATAGGCGCATATGATGTTGATAATAATTGCAATTCATTCTTTTCCATCAATGTTCCTCCAATCAAAACAAAGAATCCATATAATAGAATTCAGTATTATCTGGTATCTCTACCCAAGTATGCTTCTCAGCATAAACTTTAATTGGTTTGGCTAGTCTTTGTGGATTCTTGAAGTCATAAGCATAGTACTTCTTATTCTCATCATCAACTTGAAATATAAGATTTTTGAATCTACCAGTTTGATGCCAAGAGCAATATTCTTCGGCGCTTATTGCTCTACATCCAACAAGTTCAATGGTTCCATATATTTTCATTGATCTAGAATCTAATAATGCAATCTTACCTCTTTTATTAGTTGGATAACTTCTTGCATCAAAGGTTTTAGAACCATCTAGGATTTCATTTAGATAATCCTTAATCATTGTAAGTCCAAACATATTAATATTACCCTCTAAAAACAAGAGCATTCTACTGCTAACACATTGAATAAATATTTAGTATTTTCAATCAAAGCATCAATATCAATCAAGTACTTTTCCTTTAGTAATTTTAAATTTTTATCCAATCCATATCGCATAACAATTTCATTGCTATCCATTACATTAATTTCACAAATAAAATCGTTTAATTTATTTAGTCCATTCCCAGATTTCTTGCTAATTATTTTTTTCCATAAATCAATTATTATATGATTGTTAGGCTTTTCTTTGCTCACAACATAAACACATTGCTTTAGTTTCAATTCTATTGCGTGCCTACAACAAAAAATGCAAGGAATTACATAATGAGAAGCAACTAGATTTGAGCAATATCTATCATCCATAACACTCTTTTGTAAGCAAATTGCAGACTGAAGATAATCATATGCAAGGTGGGATAATATATTAGCACCTATTGCATCTTCATTATTCTTAAGTAAGGTTTTAAAATCATCGCTAGATTCAGATAATTCTCTAATGAAACCTAAATAAGAAATGTCTTTAAATCCGTCTAACTTTATAGGTCTTAGCTCATATTCTTCTGGAATTTCCTCAAATGGTATAGCTACACTCCTAATTGGTTTTCCATTTTCATTATAAAATGTTCGCATACCTTAACCTACTTTCTTATACTTTTGCAATAATCGATTCTTATCTAAAATGTGTGAAACTACCTATTTTAATACAAATTGCGTACACCCCTTTAAAAGTGCGTACAGTTCATTCAAAGTGCGTACAGTTGAAAAGCATCAAAATAACTTTTTCATTTTCATCTTTTTATTTTATTGAACCACATGTTTTGTGCTATTGATTACTGAAAAAGCCATTAAAAGTAACTCCTTTTCCAACTAAAGAATTGACTTAATGAAAGCATAAATAACTATTTATATGTTCGCTTGGTAATCGAAATAAGTAGAACAATATTCAAGAGATTTATCTAAAAACTCTTGCAATTTATCAAGGTCAGCATACATTCCATGATTTGAATGTGGAAACTCAATATAATCATGTTTTACTCCATTATCTTGCAAAGCTTTAACAAGTAATGTTCTTGATGTTGAAGGCACTGCATGGTCGCGAAGTCCATAACCAATAAGTGAAGGAACAGAATCTTCATTTATAAGTCTCGCAGGAGAAATAGCATCAACATATTTTGTATATTCACCATTTGAAATCATTTCGTCAGTTATATCGACTCCTGTCATCCATTTTAAAAACTCAGCATCAGTTTTAATCTTGTTTACTTTTTTAAGAAGTGACCAATCACTTGGCTCAAAATCAGATGGTCCAGAAAGTTGAAATACAAATTTTACTGGTATTGCTGATGTCTTTGCACATTTATATGCATAATTCATTGCAAGTGTTCCGCCTGCAGATACTCCACAAGTTGCCATAGCGTTAACACTATAACCAAGCTCACTACATTTTGATTTAATTGCAGAAACGCTATTTTTTACTTGTTCGTTTAATTTATTCAAATTAGCATCTACGCCTTTCTTTTGCAAAGAATAATCTATAGATGCGGTTATGCAACCTGATTTAACTGCATAGTATTTACACCAATCCTCGCCATCTTCCTTGCATCCAGAATTGAAACTTCCACCATGAATAAATAAAATCAGATTTGTTGTTTGATTTGCTTTTGTTGGAACATATAAATCGTACTTATGATTGCCTTCATTTTCATAAGGAAGATTTGTATAGCGGGTTCCAACATCATCGTTCCAAACAGTCTTTATCAATTTATTTGGCAAGCCACCTGTCACTTTAACGCAAATTAAAGCGCTCAAAACAAAAGTAACAACAAAAAGCAAAATGTAGGATGTTATGATTAAACCTTTTCTATTTGTCTTTTTCATTTTATCGCTCCTAAATAATGTTATCTAAAATCAGTCTTCCCGTTATTGCTCCCAAAACTCCTGCAATAATCATAACGCCAAGTGCAATAGCAAAATAAATCAAAAACTTTTTTCTTTTTGCAATTTTCATAGAATTTATATCTTTTTTATCCATACATGCTCCTTTTATATTTAGTTTAGTTTGTTATAAGTTTTAGGTCTTCTTTAGGCATGATCTAATATTATTTACATAACCCTTTAATAAAGCGAACAGTTGAACAACTTCCCACTCAGCAGGAAGCACATAAAGTTTCCGATACTGAATAAGCAATGTGCTATCCATGATTCAACTTCGCTTTGACTAGTTCAAAATCTCTTTTATAGTTTGGTGGTTGGAAACTATCAGCCAGTATATGCATCGTCTTGCGAATTCCTGAAATTCTGTTTTTCCAGCCACTGCTTCTCTTCTTCGCTTTCTGGAATATCTATTCTCTCGATCTTGAAAATGGTACAGCTAACGAGACTTGAACTCGTACATCTTTCAATACTAGATTCTGATTCTAGCGCGTCTACCAATTCCGCCATAGCTGTATGATAATAGCTTATCTATGGTTAGATAAGCTATTTAAATTTATTTTCCAATAAGTTTTAAAACGATATAAAGTAAACCAACTGGCCAAAATACAATAAGTAAGATAATTGCTAATAGCCAATTAATATTACTCTTAGTTTGAGTGTTATAATTATTAATTGGTGTTGCATTATTTTTACTAGGAGTATTTAATGCTGTTGATACTGGTGTAAAAGTATCATTTATAACATTTTTAATTGGTGAGTATTCAGCGTTTTCTGTGCCACAATAAGGACACTTTTTATCACGCTTACTCATCATATATCCACAATTAGGACATTCCATAATATTACCTCAATTAGTCTTTAAATATTTCGATAGTTTTACCTTCAGATGCTTTTTCAGATTTAACCATCTTTTTATTCATTGTTATAATTCCACCAACAAGGGCAACGAAAATCATTAAAGAAGCAATTAATAAAACTAGAACCCATAGAGTAGCGTTATCTACACCTAATAAAGCACGAACCACTAATGGGAGAAATTGATATAAACTAGCAATGCCAACTAAAGATAGAGATACACCATTTGATGTATTAGCAAATAAAGCGTAGCTTACTGCACCAACAAACATAAGTCCCCAAATAACTTTACTTGTTACATATAAAGCAGTTAAAGCATTATTATCTAAGAATGTATTTTTTAATAAGCAAGGAACAGCAACGATTAATACTAAAGCTAAGAAGGAGAAAATAGCAAAATAAATATTCTTTTTCATAAATTGTTTACCTTTCTTTATTCATATAGTTTTTGTCCACATTCCGGACAAAATTTTTGATTAGGATTAACTTCTTTTCCACATTTTGGACAACTACTTAAAATCTTACATCCACATTCAGGACAGAATTTAGTAGTTTTAGAAATACGATTTCCACATTTTGGACAGTGATAATCACCATTGTCTTCTTCTTTTTGTTGAGGAGGAATAATAGATTCGCCATTAACAGCGGCGCCCATTCCCATACCTAAACCAACACCCATAAATGTTCCAGCTGCGCCATTTTGGTTTTTAGCCCCACTTTCAAGAACATCATATCCGCGAGTGGTGCGATAGACATTATCACCAAGTTGATCGTATTCCGCTTTCTTATGAAGAATTTCATTAAGTTTACTTAAGTCTTCATCAGGAACGTTAATAGATTCAATACTTAAATTTACTAATTCAAAACCAAATTTTTCAATTTCCACTCTTAATGAATCTTCAAATTCTTTTTGAATTTCATCTAAGTGTGGATCAATTTCAAAATAAGTGATTTTTTTAGAAATCATATAATTAGATAAAATCTTTTTAATCTTTTGATTAATAGTGCCTCTAAAATAATCACGAATAATATCAAAAGTAATGAAATTATTTTTAATTAAAGTACCAATAAGAGTTTGATAGAAATATTGATAATTAGTTAATTTAATACCAAGTTGACCTCTAGCTCTTAATCTTAATTGGATTTTATAAACAGGATCTAAGATATTAATTGGATCAGATGTGCCCCAGAATAAATCTAATTTTAATCTTTTATTGATAAAATAAATTTCTAATGGGAAAGGATTTTTACCGCCATGAAGGCCTTTAATAAAAGCTTTTACAAATGGAAGTAATTCAGTGTCTAAAGTAAATTTACCTTCTTCACAAATCTTTTCGATTTTTCCATTATGAACAATGATTGCTACTTGCCCTGGAGAAACAATTAATTTTGAACGAGTATTAAATTCTGTGCCTGGATGTTTATAAATAAGCCAGTCACTACCCGTTCCTTCAAAACGAACGACATCAAAAATAGCCATTTTCGTCACCTCTAATATATATAATATATTATTGATTGACAAAAAAGCAATATTTATAGTCGCTTTGTCGATTTATGCAATTGCTATTGATATTTATCCTATTTTTAGATGTTCATAATTAAATAATATGATTTTGCTATATTATTTTGTTGCTTTATTAATCGATTTTATATATTTTTGAAGATGAATTTTAATAAAATTTTTTGCTAATACTAAAAATGGAGTGAGTTTTTAGGTGTTAGCTACTAAAAATCAAGTGACTTTTTGGCTAGTCTTTACTAAAAAGCAAGCGAGTTTTTGCAAAATATCAACAAATATTACCAAAGTGTTTATATGTTGTTTGTTATAATATTTAGCGATAATATATTAATACAACATATATTCTTGACATGTGTGCTATCATTAATACGAAGGTGAGATTATGAAAATAATTGTTGTAAGTGATACACATAGAGACTATGAGTGCTTAAGGAAATTACGTCAATTACATAGTGATGCAAATATGTTTTTACATTTAGGAGATTCTGAACTTCCTAGTTATATGTTAGATGGCTTTGCTAGTGTTAAAGGTAATTGTGATTATTTTGAAGATTATCCAGAAAATAAAATCGTTAAAACACCATATGGAAATATTTATATGGAACATGGTCATCGTTATACTTTAACAGATAACTATATTAAAAGTAAAAATTGTATTATCTTTTTATCAGGACATACTCACGCTCATTCGTTAAGAAAAGTGGGCGATTGTTATGTTGCTAATCCTGGCTCATTAATTAAGCCAAGAGATAACACTAATGGAACATATTTAATTATTGAATTAGAAGACGGAAAAGTAGAATTTACATTTAAAGAATTATTTTAATAAAGATAAATACAAATCTTTAAAATCTTTTTTATCCCAAATACAAGGAACAGGATATAAAGGATTTCCTTCTTTATAAGCATGATTAACAAGAAAATTAATATCTTCTTTTTTAATAATACTTTTTAACATATTATTAATATTCATAGATTTATTTAAATTCTTGATAGCGGAAATTAACGTTTCTGCTTTTTCTTTTTTAGATAAATCTTTTTTTGTTAACTCAAGATAATCGCTTATTTCACTAAGTGGTTTATAAGCATGTTTTCCGTATTTTTTTAATACTTCAGGTAATAATATTGCATTAGCTAGACCGTGTGAAGTATTATATTTTGCGCCTAAGGCATGAGCAAGAGCATGAACATAACCAACATACGCTCTTGTGAATGCTAATCCAGCTTTAAGTGAAGCAATTTGCATATTACTTTTTGCTTCTATATCATTTGGATTAGCGTAAGATTTATATAAATTATCAAAGATTAATTTAATAGCAGTTAGTGCTTCTTTTTTTGTTTTCTTAGTATTACTACGTCCAATATAAGCTTCAATAGCGTGCGTTAAAGCATCCATCCCTGTTGTAGATGTAATATTACTTGGAGCGCTTAATAAAAACATCGGATCTAAAACTGCGTAAAGCGGAATTAATTTTGGATCATTAATAGCGTATTTTTGATGCGTTATATCATTAGTAACTACAGAAGCAATTGTAACTTCTGAACCAGTACCTGCGGTAGTGGGTACCGCTATTAGAAAAGCAGGCTTATGTTTTACTTTAAGTAGTCCTTTCATTTGCTCGATTGATTTTTTGTTTGTGGCGCGAGAGGCTACTAATTTAGCAAAATCAATAACTGAACCACCGCCAATAGCGATAATAGAATCACATCTATTAGCTAAAAAAACTTTTAATCCGTCTTCAACATTTTCAATTGTAGGGTTATTGATAACATTAGAAAAAATGGTTACATTTACGTTATTATTTTTCAAGTCATTAACTAAATTATTAAATTGAGTTGTAGTTTTAATAATATTACCAGTTATTAAAAATACATTATTTTTCTTATTGTTTTTTAATACATTTTTAATTTCAAAAATAGCATTTTCTTTATTGATGATTGAAGGTTCACGAAAATTAATAAAATAAGATGCTAATCTTAAAACAAATTGAAAAGAGCGATAATAACATTTTTTAATTAGATTCATCGTTGTTATCTTCTTTCTTAATAAATTCTATTATTGCATTGATTAGTTGTTTTGATTTTTTTGATCTTAACATCATATGGGAAACATTTTTAAATTTAATGACTGTTAAATCTTTCGTGTATTGTGCAATATAACTTTCTGTCTTTTCAGGTACTAATTGATCCATATCTCCTAAAATCACTAACGTTTGAGAAGATATAGGTTTCATATTTTCTTTACAACTTTTAATTACTTCAACAAATTGACGAATTGTGCGAATGTTATAATTAGGCAAGATGAATTTCTTTGTTATTTTCATAGCATCTTCATCTTCTTTTAATACTAATTCATATTCTTTAATAATTTCTTCACTACTATCTTTATTATTTATTTTAGCATCTAAATATTGTATAAATTGTTTTATTCTTATTAAAGGATATTTGGCGTTTAAAAACACATTAGCGGGAGCAAGTAATATTAGCTTTCTTACTTTGTAATTAGCGGCAACATAAGTTCCTAATGCTCCACCCATAGAAAAGCCTAATACATCAATAATGCCATATTTTTTTTCTAATTTAGATATCGCATTATCAACATATTTCATAGTTGCATGAGCGGTAAATCCTTTTAAACGGGGCTCACCATTATGCCCAGGGAGGTTATGACATTCAACATGGTCATATAGATTGTTTAATTCATCAATTATAGGATCAAAATCGGTTTTATTAGTGGCGAATCCATGTAGTAATAATATTGCTTTTGTCATAATATTATCAACCTCCTTCTTTACTTATATTTTTAGTATATAGATTTTTAAAAGCATTTCATATATTTTTTATGAATATCGTGAAAAATATATGAAATAAAATTATTGTAAGTCAGTCACTTTAACTTTTTTCCGTATTTCACTTTAACTTTTTTCCGTATTTCACTTTGACTTTTTTCCGAGAACATAAGAAAAGCTAGGCGTTGTACCTAGCTAATTTATTAATCAATAACCGGAAGAGAGCCATCAATAATACGAGTGGCTAATGTGTAAATGTAAACCAT